>PULL01000147.1 GCA_003550945.1 Thioalkalivibrio sp.
GCAGCGTCGGCCAGTCCTGCCGTTCCTGCCACGAGGATTTCCGGCGTCGCGACTGAGGGGCTCGTCGTGTCGGATGACCGGCCAGCGGGCCGGGGGCGCTGGCCGGTTACGCTAGCGCTCCTTGCCCTTCTGGCGGCGTTCCCCGGGGGCGTCGTTGGGGCTGCCGAGGACGGTGTATCGGAGCAGGTTCGCCACGGCGAGTATCTTCTGCGCGCCGGGGGCTGCGTCTCCTGTCACACCGAGAAGGTGGACGATGCCCCGTTTCTCGCCGGAGGCCGGGCGATCGAGAGCCCGTTCGGCACCTTCTACGGGCCCAATATCACGCCGGACCCGGACACCGGAATCGGCGGTTGGACCGAGCGTGATTTCGAGCGCGCGCTGCGGCACGGCCGGAGCCCGTCGGGCAGCCACTACTACCCCGCGTTTCCGTATACGTCGTATACGCGGATGAAGGCCGAGGACGTGTCCGCGCTATGGGCTTACCTGCAGACGGTCGAGCCGGTGCAGCGCGAGAACCAGCCCCACGAGCTGACCTGGTTCGCCCGCTTTCGCCCCGGACTCGCAGTGTGGAAGTTCCTGCACTTCCGGCCCGCGGTCTTTCAGCCGGATGCGGAAGCCTCCGACGAATGGAACCGGGGTGCCTACCTTTCTACCGCGCTGGCTCATTGCGCCGAGTGCCATTCGCCCCGCACGCGTACCGGTGGGCTCAAGCCCGGACTGCTGTACTCGGGTGGTCGGATGGGTGGCGGCGATATCGCACCCAACATCACCCCGGACCGCGACACGGGAATCGGACGCTGGCGTGCAAGCCACCTGCAGCGCTACCTGGATTTCGGGATGGACCCGGGCGGAGATTTTGCCGGCAGTGCCATGGCGGACGTGATCAGCGAGAGCACCAGCTTTCTGACCGATGAGGACCGGCGTGCACTGGTGGTGTATTTCCGGGCGCTCGAGCCTATCCGGCGCGAGGTCCCGTAACGGACGCATGGCACGAAGCGGCCGCCCGACCCTGCAAACGGGGGAGGGGCTTTCATCGTCGGGGGTGGCTGAGTGGCAGGGCAGTTGGCGCGACGGCAGCCAGCGATATTCAGTCGTTTCGGCGGGGATCCTGGTCAACTTCCGGACTTTCGGTCTCCGGCGAAATGGGTGCATCATCATCGGGTCCACTTCGGTCCTCGCCCTCCGTTTCCTCGTAGGAACGCCGTACCCGGGCCGGCATCGGATCCATCCGCCGCATGCCGACCGCGGCGAGCACGCCTGCGATGGCGCCGAACAGGTGGTATTCGAAGGAAATCGCGGGCTCCGTGGGTATGATGCCGGAGGTCATTCCGCCGAAGAGCAGGAACACGATCAGCGCAAGCGCGATGGACAGCGCGTCGCGGCGCAGGAAACCCATCAGCACCACGTAAAACATCAGGCCGTGGGTCAGGCCGCTGATCCCGATGTGAAAGCTCTCGCGGCCGAACAGCCAGACCCCCAGGCCGCTCAGCAGCCAGATCAGGGGTACCGCGTGACGGGTGGCGCGGGGAAAGCCATACATCGCGATAATGCCCAGACCCAGCAGGGGCGCGGTGTTGGATAGCAGGTGGCCCCAGGACTCATGGATCAACGGGGCGGTCACGACGCCCGGAAGGCCGCTCAGGGTGCGGGGGAACACCCCCAGCCAGACGTAGTTGATGCCGGTCAAGCTCTGGATGGCGGCGACCAGCCAGAGCGCGGCCACCGCGACCGTGGGCCACAACAGCGCGGGGCCAAGCCGGGCGAAATGATCCCTCGATGATGAGGTCGAACCTGGCGCCGGAGCGTTCATTGGTCGCAACATACGGCCAGCAGGGAGCGAGGGGCAAGCGCGGTGGTCTCAGGTCAAGAATGCGTGTTTGCGGCCGAAATATCCTGAGATGGATTGCCGGCAGGGCTCGCCCCCCCCAACGGGCCAGTGTCCGAAACTGGAGGAGGCCAGCCTCTGGGCGATGCGGTCGATCGGCGTGGGCTGATCGCCGAGAGGGCTCGCCTTCCACGGGGGTTGGGACGCACGGTTTCGGGTTTTTTATGCTAATGATGAAACGCCGCGTGGGCTGCTCGGGAGCGATGCGAGTGATCAACAGGGCCATTGCCGTGCTTGTCCTGAGCCTGTTGCTGGTCGGCTGCGGAGGTGGCGACAACGACCGGAATCGGACGGACGAGGCCGGTTTTTCGATCAGTGGTGCGATCACCCCCGATGCGCTGAATCGCATCGACAGAGACACCAATGATCCTGCAACACCGATGATTCGCAACAACTCCCCTGAAGAGGCCCAATGGGTCCTGGCACCCGCGCTGATCGGTGGCTTCGTTGCCGCACCGGGGACGGATAGCCGTTTCGGCACCGAGGGGGACGAATTCGACATCTATCGCATGGAACTGCGGGCTGGTCAGCAGATCGTGTTGGATTTCCCCGATTCGGCCGACGTCGATCTCGGCCTCTACCTGCTCAACCAGGATGGTTTTGCGATCGATGCGACGGTGGGGCCATCCGCTACGCTCAGCCTCGAGCCCGAGTTTGATGGCACCTTTCTCGTCAAGGTGCGCGCCTACTCGGGGTTGTCGAATTACTCCTTGCGCCTGGATGCCACCCACTCCCTGGCGTTGGAGTCCCGACGTGCGGTACGGGTCTCCGATGAATTCGTACCGGGCGATGTAATCGTAAGAGGGCGGTTTGGCCGTACGGGCCTTCCGGAAGCTGCAGCACGGCGCATCGGGTTGTTGCCCGCGGCAGGGCATCCCGCGCGTGAGCAGTTGTGGCGTATTCCGGAAGGCCGAGCCGGACAGGTGATCGAGGCCCTCTCCGGGTGGACCCCGCCATCCCGCGCGCGTCTGCGCTGGGTTGATCCGTCGCTTCAGGCTCGCTACGACACCCTTCTGGCCATCAAGGCGCTGGCTGAGATGCCTGAGATACAGACCATGTCGCCCAACCACATCGTCCGGCCTACTCGCCTGCCCAATGATCCGTTGCAGGGGCTGCAGTGGTTCCACGGTAATATCGATCTGCCCCTGGCCTGGGACATCAGTAGGGGTGAGCCCCCGGATGGCGAAACCGTCGTGGCGGTGATCGACACAGGGGTCTTTCTCGATCACGAGGATCTCCAGGGGAAACTCCTTCCCGGCTTCGACTTCATCCGCATGCAGCCCACGGGTGACGACCCCGGAGATTCGTCCACCCCCGGGAACAGTACCTGGCATGGCACAC
>PULL01000187.1 GCA_003550945.1 Thioalkalivibrio sp.
CAGGGCGGGCTCTCGGGCCCGGCGATCAAGCCGATCGCGCTGCTGAAGGTGAACCAGGTGTACCAGGTCGCGGCGCCGCACGGCATCCCGATCATCGGCCAGGGCGGGGTGGTGAACGCGCGCGATGCGCTGGAGTTCCTGATTGCAGGCGCGAGCGCGGTGGGCGTGGGCACCGGCCTGTTCTACGATCCGCTGTGCCTGCCGAAGATCCTCTCCGGCATCAGCGATTATCTCGACCGCCACGGCATCGCCCGCGTCGGCGACCTCACCGGCACCCTGCGCCTGCACGGCCACATCTCCGCCTGCGACCTCCCGCCTGTTTCAGCCTAGCCCGCGTCGGGCTGGTCGAGACCGAGTTCCTGGATCTTGCGGGTGAGGGTGTTGCGGCCCCAGCCGAGGAGAGCGGCGGCCTGTTGGCGGTGGCCGTCGGTTGCGTTCAGCGCTTCCAGGATCAGCGTTCGCTCGAACTGCGGCTGCACTACCGACAACAGGTCGCGTGAACCCGCGCGCCAGTGGGCCCGCGCCCGCTCGGCCAGATCGCTGGTCCAGTCGCGTGCCGGCTGCGCCGGGTTCTCCTGCGCGGCACCGTTGCGCGCCGGTTGACTGCGCAGTTCGGGCGGCAGGTCTTCGAGGTGCACCTCGCGGCCCGAGGCCATCACGGTCAGCCAGCGGCAGGTGTTCTCCAGTTGCCGCACGTTGCCCGGCCAGCGCATCGCCTGCAGTTCCGACATCACCTCCGGGCGCATCAGCTTCACATCCACGCCCAGGTCGCGCGCGGCCTCCTGCATGAAGTGCCGGACCAGCAGCGGGATGTCCTCGGACCGGTCGCGCAGCGCCGGCACCTGGATGCGGATCACGTTCAGCCGGTGGAACAGGTCTTCCCGGAACAGGCCGGCGGCGACCCGGTCTTCCAGGTTCTGGTGCGTCGCCGCGATGATGCGCACGTCGACGCGGATCGGCGTGTGCCCGCCGACGCGGTAGAAGGTCCCGTCCGACAGCACCCGCAACAGCCGCGTCTGCAGGTCGAAGGGCATGTCGCCAATTTCGTCGAGGAACAATGTTCCGCCATCGGCCTGCTCGAAGCGGCCCTTGCGCGCCTGGTTGGCGCCGGTGAACGCGCCGCGCTCGTGCCCGAACAGTTCGCTTTCGAGCAGATCCTTCGGGATCGCCGCAGTGTTCAGCGCGATCAGCGGCTGGCTGGCGCGCGGGCTGTGCTGGTGCAATGCCCGGGCGACCAGTTCCTTGCCGGTGCCGGACTCGCCGTTCACCAGCACGGTGATGTTGGAGCGCGAGAGCCGCCCGATCGCGCGGAACAGCTCCTGCATCGCCGGCGCTTCGCCGATGATCGTCGTGGGGCGGTCCTCGTCGCTGGTGCTGCCGACGGCGCGGCTTTCGCGCCGGGCCTGCAGTGCGCGCTGCACCAGGCCAACCGCCTCTTCCAGATCGAAGGGCTTGGGGAGGTATTCGAACGCACCGGTCTGGTAGGCGGCAACCGCACTCTCCAGATCGGAGAACGCGGTCATGATGATCGCCGGCGGCGGGTCCGGCTGGCTGCGCAGGCGTGCGAGGAAGTCGAGCCCGTTCAGGCCCGGCATGCGCACGTCCGCGAGAATGGTGTCGGGGCTGCCGCCGTCTTCCAGTGCCTGCCAGGCCAGGTCCGCCGACTCGAATCCCTGCACCTCCAGCCCAGCCCGGGACAATGCCCGTTCCAGCACCCAGCGGATCGAATCGTCGTCGTCAATCACCCAGACGTTGGCATTCATGGCGTGTTCTCCAGCGGCAGCAGCACGTCGAAATCGGTTCGGCCCGGGCGGGACCGGCACTCGATCAGGCCGTTGTTCAGCTGCATCAGGCTTTGCGCGATCGGGAGGCCGAGGCCCGTTCCGGAAGCCCGGCCGGTTACCATCGGGAAGAAGATGCGTTCGCGGATCTCCTCCGGAATGCCGGGCCCGTTGTCGCGCACGCGCAGACGCGCAACGAGCCGGTGGCGCTGCCCGGAAATCGTGTACTGGCGGAGGATCCGCGACATCAGGCGGATCTCGCCGTGGTCGCCGAGCGCCTGGATCGCGTTCTGCACCAGGTTGAGCAGGGCCTGCACCAGCATGTCGCGGTCCACCAGCACCTGGGGGATGCTGGGGTCGTAATCGGAGGTGATCCGCAGGCCCAGCGGCAGCTGCACGCTGACCAGCCCGCGGACGTGCTCCATCACCTCGTGCACGTTGACCGGCTCGCGCCTGGGCAGGTTGCTCGGGCCCAGCATGCGGTCCACCAGGCTCCGCAGGCGATCGGCCTCGCGGATGATGATCCCGGTGTATTCACGCAGCGAAGGGTCGTCGAGCTCGCTGGCCAGCAGCTGAGCGGCGCCGCGCAGGCCCCCGAGCGGATTCTTGATCTCGTGCGCGAGGCCGCGGGTGACCGCGCGGGTGATCGCCTGCTGCTGGCGCAGCTGGTCCTCGCGGGTGATGCGCTGATGGCGGTCGATGGCTGTCAGCTCCAGCAGCAGGCGGTCTTCCGAGTGTTCGCTTTGCAGCGGCGAGATCATCAGGTCGGCGAGGAATTCGGGTGCGCGCAGCGGGTGAAGGCAGCGCCCGCGCAGCGACACGGACTGGCGATCGTTCAGTGCCGCCTGAAGCTGGTTGGAAAGGTTCCGATCCAGTTGCAGCCAGTGCCCGATGTAACCCCCGACCACCCGGTCACGGCTCAGGCCGAGCAGCACCTCCGCGGCACTGTTCACCGCGATCAGCCGCAGTTGCGCGTCGGTGACCAACACGGCGGTGGCCAGTTCGTCCAGCCATTGGCAAGCGCTCGGGTTCGGTAGGGCTGAAATGGGATCGGCGTTCATCGACACGCCGCAAGCAGGAATTGCGCCAGCGTGCCCCAGGTTGGCGCGAAGGCTGCAGCGCAGGTTCGTTTCTGGGGAATGTCCGGATCGCGATGGTTCATCGGGATCCAGAATAGCACCATATTGGTGCGAAGCGATCGAATTTGCACCATTGTGGTGCTTGGCGCCGGGCTGTCAGTTCCCGGAGCGGCCTGCATGAGCTGCGGGGTTCGCGCCCGGGCGTCTTGCTTCAGTCGGCCGCAGGCAGCCTGCCTGGCACGATTACGGCCTGCGGAGGCGCGGTACGCTCCTGGGCCTCCTCGACATCCTCGTCCTGGGCCAGCGGCCCCGCACCGGTTGGCGGGAGAACCTGGATCTGCTGCACCGGATGATCGGC
>PULL01000199.1 GCA_003550945.1 Thioalkalivibrio sp.
AAAACCAACCAGAACCACTGCTCTTCCTCGGTTCGTTGCACAACAATAAGGAGCCCATCATGCGTTACCTCTTGTCGCTCGCCGCGGGTATTTTCCTCGCCGGCGCCTCGATGGCCGTGAACGCCAGCGAATGGGAACTCGGAGAGGGAAACAAGGCCTTCCAGCACCTGCCGCAGTATCAGTCGTATCTCAAGAATTACGACGATACACAAATGACCGAATACGGCGGATCGGTTCCCCACCGCAAACACGACGATTTCAACCCGCTGCCGAAGGGCTACAAGCACGCCCAGCCATACCTGAAGAACCTCTGGCTGGGGTACCCGTTCAGCTATCAGTACGACCGCGCCCGCGGACACGTCTATGCGCTGGAGGATGTGCTGAAAATCGACCGCATCGACCGCTACAGCGAACAGGCTGCCCTGCCCTCCACCTGCTACAACTGCAAGACCAACACGATTCCCCAGTTGCTGGAGAAGCACGGTGACGACTTCTGGGCGATGAACTTCCACGATTTCCGCAAGATGCACGATCCGAAGCGACACACCATCGGCTGCACCAACTGCCACGATCCCGAGAATCAGATGCGGCTGACCATCACCAGCGTGCCACTGACCGAGGCGCTGGAACGTCAGGGCAAGGACTGGCGCAACGCATCGCGCAACGAAATGCGGTCCCTGGTCTGCGCGCAGTGTCACGTGGAGTACTATTTCGAGACCGCCGAACACGGCGTGGCCGCCAAACCGCATCTGCCCTGGGACAAGGGTATGGACCCTGAAGACATGTATCGCTTCAAGGCCGATGGCGACCCGGAGCGTGATGGTTTCTCCGGCCAGTTCCGGGACTGGGTGCACGCAGTATCCAAGACCCCGATGATCAAGGTCCAGCACCCGGAATACGAAATGTGGAGCGACAGCGTCCACGCACAGGCCGGCGTGAGCTGCGCCGACTGTCACATGCCCCGCGTAACCGACGGGCCGGTACGCATCAGCTCGCACCACTGGACATCGCCACTAAAGAGCGACCAGATGATTCGCGATTCCTGCCTGGGCTGTCATGCGGACCGGAGTCCCGAGGACCTCCGCTCACGCACCATCTACAACCAGGAACGTGTGTGGAATCAGTTACTCATCGCGCAGGAGAAGTCGGTCCGCGCGCACGAAGCCGTGCGGCAGGCGATGGAATACGGATTCGCGGATGAGGAGCTTCTGGGTGCGGCACGGGAAATGGTCCGCAAGGGCCAGTGGTTCTGGGATTACGTCTCCGCGGAAAACAGTGCGGGTGCGCACAATCCCGTCAAGGCCCTCGACACCCTCGCCTCTTCCCAGCAATTCAGCGACGAGGCCGTTCGGCTCGCCATCCGTTCGACCGATTACGCGATTGCCGAATCGATGGACAAGCCAATCAAGGAACTGGTGCCCCCGATTCGCGAGCACAGCCGCAAGCTCCAGCAAAGTCAGGAGCATCTGGATTCACACGTATGGTTGCAGTATCTGCCGCTGCTACCCGAGGCCGAACTGATCTGGCACGGCAATGAGCGCTTGCGTTGATGATCGCCGGCGGGCCATGCGCCCGCCGACCCTTCGCCAGGGCCAAATTCGGGAGTCTCGGACATGAAAAAGATTCTGATATTGATCGTGATCATCGCGGTGCTGGGCCTCGTCGCTCTGGCGGGTACCGCCGGCCACCAGGTCACCACCACCGATGCCTTCTGCAGTTCCTGCCACGCGTATGAAAAAGCCTCGTGGGATCATGGCGTTCACCATGCCGTGGGCTGCCTGGATTGCCACACCGGCGGCTTCGTACGGGATAAGGTACAGGGAGCACGCAAGATGTACCTCGTGTTCACCGGACAGATCGATCCTCACCACGATAGACTCGCCAGCTATCCGGACAAGACCATGTCCAACTGCATGAGCTGCCACATGAACGACGAGATCGCGCAACAGCGGCCCGTCTTCATGGAGCGTCACTCTCTGTACCTGGTAGCCGCCGAAAACTGCATCGCCTGCCATGAGGGTGGGCACGTTCAGCAAATCCGCGACAAGCGCTACCTCGCGGTGCGCGAGACAGGCGACTGAAGATCAATACCTCAGGTCGGAAGTGATCATCGGCGCGATCCTCTTTCTCGCCACCAGTTGGGCTGGGTGCTGCTGCAGCATCCGATGGTCACGGAAGACCCCGCACGGGTGCGCTTTGTGGGCTTTGGGGACCACTCGGTGCGCGGCGCTGGACGCATCCCGCAGCGAGAGCGTACGCTTCGGGGAGAATTCCAGGAGTCATACCGACGTCACCGCAATCGCCGACACGGAGGTACTCCAGATGCCAACTCGACCGAATGTCGTCGTTTTCGATGTACTGGAAACCCTGCTTGACCTGGATCCACTGGCGGAACGCTTCGAAAAGGTGGGCCAGCCAGCAGCCATGCTGGGTCCGTGGTTCATGCGATTCCAACGCGATGCCATGGCACTGAGCCTTGCCGGCGATGCCGCTCGCTTCGAGCCGGTTGCCCGTGAGGCGCTGCGGACCGAGTCGCGGCAAACCCTCAGCGAAGCCGATATCGACTACATCCTCGCGGGATTTCCCACGCTGCCCACCTTCGATGACGCTGCACCGGCCCTCCGCACCTTGTCGGAGGCAGGGATCACCGTCGGCTGCCTGACGGTCGGCAGCCCGGATAACACGCGATCGTTCCTTGAAGGCGCCGGACTGCTGCAGTTCGTTGATCACGTGATCACCGCGCAGGCGGCAGGCATGTGGAAGCCTCACCCAAAAATCTACCACTTCGCAGCGGAGCAGATGCGAACACCGATCGACCGCATGGCGCTCGTTGCCGTGCATGCCTGGGACTGCCACGGGGCCAAGCGGGCCGGGGCGCTTGCCGGCTGGTGTGCCCGGCTTGAACTTCAACCTGGCGACGTTTTCCTGCCCGCCGACGTCACCGGCCAGACCCTGACCGAGGTGGCGGACAAATTGGTGGCATTAGAGTGAGGGAGCCTTTCCGCGGCCGCGACGGTTCACTGCCCTTCCGCTGGTCAAGCGGCCCGCCGAGTCATGACCGGTGGTGCCAGTCGCCGCGGGCCGACACCCGCTCGCTGTGAACCGTCGGGACGCCCGACGCACACCCCCGTCGCGGCCCTGCTGAATCTCTGTCCAGGCGACTCGAGCCGGAACCACTCTGCGGCTGTCGATGCCCATGAACAATCCGCT
>PULL01000239.1 GCA_003550945.1 Thioalkalivibrio sp.
ACCAGAACTACGGGCTCTACGAGGTCATACCGGGCATCTACCAGGTGCGCGGCGTGGGCCTTGCGCAGATCACCTTCATCCGCGGCGAGACTGGGTGGATCGCCTACGACGTGCTGATCGACGCGGAAACGGCGCGGGCGGCCTGGGAACTGCTCCAGGAGCAGATCGGCGAGGGTAAGCCAATTTCCACGGTCATCTACTCCCACAACCACGCCGACCACTGGGGCGGTGTGCGCGGCCTGATCACCGACGAGGACGTGGCCTCCGGTCGGGTGCAGGTGATTGCGCCTGACGGTTTCATGGGCCACCTGGTTTCCGAGAGCGTGTTCGCCGGCAACGCGATGAACCGCCGCCTGTTCTACCAGTACGGCCTGCTGCTGCCGCGCAACCCCTACGGCTTCGTGACACAGGGCCTGGGGCACGGGGTTTCACTCGGATCCGTGGGCCTGATCGCGCCGACGCGCGAGATCAAGGAGCCGATCGAGGAACTGATGGTCGACGGGGTGCGCATGATCTTCCAGCTGACCCCGGACACTGAGGCGCCGACGGAGATGAATACCTATCTGCCGGACCTGAAGGCGCTGTGGATGGCCGAGAACGTCCAGCACGGTATGCACAACATCTACACCCTGCGCGGCGCGCCGGTGCGCGATGCGCTCAACTGGTCGAAGTACATCAACGAGACGCTGTACCTGTTCGGCCAGGAGGCCGAGGTGATGTTCGCCTCCCACCATTGGCCGCGCTGGGGCAACGAACGCATCCAGGAAGTGCTGCGCGGCACGCGTGATGCCTATGCCCACCTGAACAACCAGGTGCTCCACCACGCCAACCAGGGCGTGACCATCAACCAGATCCACAACGTCTACACGGTGCCGGAAAGTCTGCAGCAGAGCTGGTTCACCCGGGATTACCATGGGTCCCACCAGAACAACGCACGCGGCGTGATCCAGCGCTTCCTGGGTTACTGGGACGGCAACCCAGCCAACCTGATCCCGCTGTCACCGGAAGACTCGGGGCCGCTGTACGTGGAAATGATGGGCGGCGCCGAGAAGATCATGGCCCGGGGCAAGGAGTTGCATGACGAGGGCAAGTACCTGCACGCCTCCGAGATCCTGAACCGGCTGGTCCAGGGCGAGCCCGACAACCAGGCTGCCAAGGACCTGCTCGCGGACGTGTTCGAGCAGATCGGCTACCAGAAGGAGAACCCGGGGCTTCGCAACAGCTTCCTCGCAGCGGCCTATGAGCTGCGCAACGGCATCCCCACAGCGGCGATTCCAAGCAGCAGTAGCCCGGATGTCGTTCGCGTGATGACCACAGGCCAGTTCCTCGACTTCCTCGCCATCCGCATGGACGGCCGGCAGACGCGGGGGATGCAGTTCGCGATGAATCTGGTCACGCCCGACAACGGCGAGCGGTACGCGATCGAGCTGAGCAACGAGACGCTGACCAATATCGAGGGCTTCCAGGTGCCGAATCCTGACCTCACGCTCACCATCAACCGCTCCGATCTCGAGCAGGTGATGATGGGCGTGAAAACGATGATGGCAATGATCGAGGACGGCACCGCGCAGGTGGATGGCGATGCGACGATCCTGGCCCGCCTCGGCGCCACCATGGTCGACTTCGACCCGCGCTTCCCGATCATGCCCGGCACCCAGCTGCGGGCTACCGAGCTGCCTGCGGTCGACCCGTACGCTGTGGAGTTCTGGGGACCGGTTCCGGAGTAAACGTCAAGCCGCCCGGCCCACCCTGCGCATGCTGGGACCGGGCCGGAGCGGTCTCAAACCACTGTGAATTTTTGGCTGTCGATTGCGCGGATCCGTGCAATGTTCCGGAAAAGAATCGCGCAAGATTGAAGCTATATCCGAGTCTCTGCGATACCGGCCGGGCCCTTCGGAGTCGATCTCATCGTTCTTGGCGTTACAAACCCTTGAAAAATGACCAGCGGATGGAGAGAAATTCATGCGTCTTCTGTTGACCACCGCAGCGATCATGGCGCTGATTCCCGCAGCCGTGACCGCCGACGTGAAATACCAGGTGCGGGACACCGCGGACCTCGTTGAAGTCTGTGAGGCCAACCCCAGAGCGCCGGATGCCAACACCTCGTTGGCCTTTTGCCACGGCTTCCTGACCGGTTCGGTGCATTTCTACTATGCGTCCGTCCCTGAGTCCTCGCGCTTCGCCTGCGCTCCCGATCCGGCGCCCAGTCGATCAGAGGTGATGAACGGCTTCGTGGAATGGGCGAAGGCGCATCCTCAGCACATGTCGGAACCGGCAGTGGAAACCCTGTTCCGTTACCTCGCGGCAACCTTCCCCTGCCCCTGAGACGGGGTGCGTTCGGTACATTCATCGGGAGTGAGAAAAATGCGTTCGACGCGTAATTTCATCGCAGTTTTGGCAACGGCGGTCCTGCTCTCGGGCTGCGCCGGCATGACCGACCAGGAACAGCGGATGGCAACCGGCGCGGCCATCGGCGGCGCAGCGATCGGGGTGGCCACCGGCAGTTGGGGCTGGGCGGCGCTGGGTGCCGCCGCGGGTGCCGGGACCGGATACCTGATCGAGGCCCAGCGTGAGCGGGAGAGAGACGCTTTCCAGCGCGGGGTCGAGGAAGGCCGCAGCCAGTAAGACGGCCGAACCGTCGGGACTACTGCCTTCGCCCGCTCTGCGTGTGGGCGGCGGGCCCGGAGGGCTGGGGGTATCGATTCACGATGACATTCCTCTTCCCCCGGTGAACCGAATCCCGGACTTCTGCTGAGACAGTTCGCATGTCAACGAAAAGGCTGGGGCTGGCAGCCTGCATATTTGCAGCGGCGCTTGCGCTTGCGGGCTGCGCGGGTTTGGGAGAGGGGTTGGGGCGTGCCGTTCTGTCCCAGCTTGAAGGCGATCCAGAGGTCGACACCCGCGCCTGCGAAATTCAGGGCGCCCCATTCGACGGCATCCTGGTCGCCCTCCAGGCTCAGGATGGCCAAGGCCGGATCGGAGTTGCCCCGGCTTCGCAACGCTCCGTGGTCAAACTGATGATCGTTCACGGCGTCGGATCCCACCACCCGGGGTATTCGGGCAGGACCGTCGCCAATCTGACCGGTGAACTCGGTCTGAATGTCGTCTCGCCGCAGATCAAGTCCATCGATCTGAGCCACCCCGACTTTCCGGGCGAATCGATCGGCACGCTGACCGCGCAGCGGTTCACCGACGACGCGGGGGA
>PULL01000245.1 GCA_003550945.1 Thioalkalivibrio sp.
GGCAGCGCGCCGTAGGGATCCTGCTGCACGTATCCGACCCGTGCGAGGTAGGCCTTGCGTTCCGCCGCGTTCAGCGTTCCGAGGGAGCGGCCCTCGAAGACCACTTCGCCGCGGGTGGGCTGGTGCAGGCCGAGCAGGGTGCGCGCCAGCGAGCTCTTGCCGCAGCCGCTCTCGCCGACAAAAGCCACCGCCTCGCCGGCCTTCAGCTCGAAGTTCACGCCGTCGACCGCCCGCACCGAGCCGATCCGCAGGAACCCCCACTGGCGCAGTTCGAACCAGGTGTGCAGGTCGTGGGCGGAGAGCACGGGTTCGCCCGCCGTGGTCCGCAGCTTTTTCGCCGGTACGTTCATGGCCTTGTCCCCTGCGCGTGCAGCCAGCAGCGCACCGTGTGGCGCTCGCCGATGCGGATCGGCTCCGGATCGTGGTCACAGCGCTTGAAGCGCGACGGGCAGCGCTCGGCGAACCGGCAGCCAGTGGGTGGATTGAGCAGGTTGGGCGGCTGCCCCGGAATGTAGACCGGGGTTTCTTCCTGATGCAGGCGCGGCACGCTGGCCATCAGCAGTTTCGAGTAGGGGTGAGCGGGTTCGCCGAAGAAGGCTTTCGCGTCCGCGAATTCCACGAGTTGACCGGCATACATCAGTGCGACCCTTTCCGCGATCTCGCTGGAGGTCGAGACGTCGTGCGTGATCAGGATGAAGCTGGTTCCGAGCTCCTGCTTGATGCGCTTCAGCGCGTTCATGATACTGGCCTGGGTGAGCACGTCGAGTGCGGAAGTGGGCTCGTCCATGATCACCAGATCCGGCTCGGTGACCAGCGCCATTGCGAGCACCGCACGCTGACGCATGCCCCCCGAGAGTTCGAAGGGATAGCGCTGCAGGAAATCCGCGGAAATCCCAACCAGCCCGAAGACCTCCGCGGCCCGGTCCAGCGCCCGCCGCGCCGACCAGCCGCGGTGAACCCGCAGGGGTTCCGCCACCTGTTCGCCCACCCGAACCACCGGGTTCAGCGCGTTCATCGCCGCCTGCATGACCATCGAGACGCGCACCCAGCGCACCTCGCGCCGGAAGCGTTCTTCCGAATGGCCCATGGTCTCCACGCCGTCGACCAGCACACTGCCGGAGAAGTGCTGCACGTTCCGCGGCAGCAGGCGCATCAAGGCCTTCGCCAGCGTGCTCTTGCCGCAGCCCGATTCGCCGAGCACCACCAGGGCCTCGTTGCGCCGAACATCGAAGCTCACGCCGTCCAGTGCGCGCACCACCCCGCGCCCGCTGCGATAGTGCAGCTTGAGATCTTCCACCCGCAGCAGCGGTTCGCCGGCCATTGTCTACATCGTCCTCAGGCGGGGGTTGAACACCCGGTCGAGCGCGAAACCCAGCATCGCGAACCCGAGACCGGTGAGCATCAGCAGCGCCGCCGGCGACAGCACCCAGTAGTAGAAGCCGTGGTACAGCGCGCTCTGGGTCTGTGCATCGTTCATCACCTTGCCCCAGGTCGGCAACACCGGGTCGCCCAGCCCGAGCAGCGCCAGCGAGGCCTCGAGGAACACGAACGAGGGGATCAGCGTGACGAAGGTCGGGATCAGCACCGGCAGGATCCGCGGGATCATGTAGCGCAGGATGATGCGCGCGTTGCCGGCGCCATAGGCCTTCGCCGCCTCGATATACGGCGACTCGCGGATCGGCAGCAGCATCGCGCGGTACATCTTGATGCCCGCGCTGAAAATGCCAAGGGCGATCACCACGCCCAGCATCACCCAGATACTGGTTGAGTACAGCGTGCCGACCATCACCAGGATCGGAAGCATCGGCAGGATGATGTTGACCTCGGTGAGGCGCTGGATCACCGCATCGACCCAGCCGCCGTACCACACCCCCGCGGCCGCGATCACCAGTGTGGTCACCGTGGTGCCCACGGCCGCGAGCAGACCGAATGCGAGTGCGACCGGAATCCCCCAGAGCAGCGCGACCATCAGGTCGCGGCGCTGGTGGTCGGTACCGGCAAGACCGTGCACCCGACCGTACACGACGAGGTCCGCATCGACCCGGGCATCCTCCTCGAACACGATCACTTCCAGCACGAGCCGGTAGCGTCCGTTCAGCACCTGCGGCGGCCCGTCATCCGGCGGTTCCGCGAACAGGCCGACGTGGGGTACGTTGCCGAGGCGGCGCTCGAGTCCCCAGTCCTGCGAGATCGACACGCGTTCCTCGCGGGCCAGTCGCCGCCCGCCCAGAATCCACTCGCGCCCGTCCGGGGTTTCCCAGGACAGGCGCACGAAGGGTTCTCGTTCGACATGCGTCGACGTCAAAAAGAGGTTCAGTTCGCTCGGGAAACCGGCGTAGTCGAAGTCGAACTCCAGCGGGATGCGGATCTGGTTGCCGCCCACGAAGGGTTCCTCGTCGATCGCCGCGTCACGGCTCGAGACGATGATCGTGCGCGGCAGGTTGCTGCCCGCGATCCGATCGACCCAGGCTGGGCGGGCATTCACCGGGTGCATGCGCCAGGGCTCGCCACCGCGCCACAGTTCCAGTGCCTGGCCGTAGGGGATGGTCACGACCGTGAAGACGGCGGTCCCGACCAGCGCGAAGATGATCAGCAGACCCACCAGCGCCGATGGGTACTGGCTCAGGCGACGCAGACCCTCGAGCATTGGCCTCATGTCCGGCCTCCCTGGGCTTGATTTCCCCGGGTTTTACTCCCTTGGGCTTTGCTCACTCTGCGCATCAGCCCGTCCCCACGCGCACGCGCGGATCCAGCAGCGCGTACAGGATGTCGAGCAGGAACACGGTGATGGCGAGCAGGTAGGCGAAGATCACCACCGTGCCGATGATCACCGGCGTGTCGCGGTGTCCGATCGCCTGGAACAGCAGCGTGCCGAGCCCCGGCCAGTTGAACACCTGCTCCAGAATGATGGCGCCACTCCACAACCCGATCAGCATCAGCGCAAAGCTGGTGATGATGGGCGAGAGCGTCGGCCGCAGGATGTAGCGCCGCTCGATCAGCCCGGATGGCAACCCCTTGGCACGGGCCATCTCCACGTAGTCCTCGCTGGAGTGGATCAGGAAAAACGTTCGCCAGGAGTAGATGGAGATGAAGATGGACGACACGAACATGGCCGTCACCGGCAGCATCATGTGCCGCATGACACTCAACGCGTATTCCCAGCGACTCTCCGGTGGCGGAA
>PULL01000313.1 GCA_003550945.1 Thioalkalivibrio sp.
CAAGCGGGCAAATACGTCGGCAATCCGCTTCTTCGCCTGCTCGTCGACCTCTTTCCTGTTCGTCATCCGTGTCCTCCACCGCATTCGCGGGTCGGATCAGCGTAATTCATTGGATGCACGAAAAAAAGCGCCCCAATCCAGAACGCGAATGAGTCTTGTGGCACCCGTTTGGACGGCGAAAACCGCGGTTCAGGCGCGGAATGCGCGATCGGCCTGCCACCGCCCGCCGCGTTGTATTTTGGCCGTGTTTTTCTACAATCCATAGGAGACGAAGGCCTTGGTTTCGGCCCTTTGCTCGCCTTCGTCGGGTTCTTGAATATGGCACCGTCACGCAGAACGTTTCTGAAACAGGCCGCCCTCGCGGGAGGCGCGGCGTTGCTGTCGGCATGCTCGCGGAACTCGACCGCGGAGTTCCCCCCGGAGAGCTGGGAGCCCGCCTACCTCCGGCTTCAGTCGGAAGGAAAGCTGGCGGAACGGGTCGAAGAGGCGTACACGCTCTTCGAGCGCTGTGAGCTGTGTCCCCGGCGCTGCGGAGTCAACCGTCTGGCCGGGCGCGAAGGCTTCTGCGGCGCCACCGACACGGTGAGGGTCCACAGCCACAGCCCGCACTTCGGCGAAGAATTGCCGCTGGTGGGCCGCCACGGCTCGGGCACCATCTTCTTCTCGCATTGCAATCTGCGCTGCGTGTTCTGCCAGAACTGGCCGATTGCCCACGTCGGGCTCGGACGCGACATCAGCGATGCCGAACTGGCTGACATGATGCTGGATCTGCAGCGGCGCGGCTGTCACAACATCAACGTGGTTACACCCACACACGTGATGCCCAACATTCTGGGCGCCTTGCAGATCGCGGCAAAACGGGGCCTGCGCCTGCCCGTGTGCTACAACACCGGTGGGTACGAACTCGTGGAGAATATCCGTCTGCTGGACGGCATCGTCGATATCTACCTGCCCGATCTCAAGTTCATGGATGGAGAGGAGTCCGCGCGCTACGCCACCGTCGGGGTACCCGACTACCCGGAAAAGGCGCAGCAGTCGATTCTGGAAATGCACCGTCAGGTCGGCGAGCTGGTCACCGACGAACGGGGCATCGCGCTGCGCGGGCTGATGGTCCGGCACCTGGTGATGCCGAATCGGGTCGCCGGGACCCGGGAATTCGTCGACTGGGTGGTCGCGAACCTTCCGCGGGACACCTATGTGAACATCATGGCGCAGTACCGGGTGGAACATCGCGCGTTCGAATACGAGGCTATCTCGCGGGCCATCACCTCGCAGGAATTCCTCGAGGCGATGGAGTGGGCGCAGGAAGCGGGTTTGACGAACCTCGACGAACGCTCTCTCGCTCAGGCCGAGATTCACCGCCGCCGACTGCTGTGATTCAGTTCCAGAGCCCCGGGATTGGTTCCCCGCATCCCGGGCAATGACCATCGACGAGACGGTTCTCGGCGACGATGAAGCCAATCCTTTCGATCAAGCGGTCCCCGCAACCGGGGCAATAGGTGTCTTCTCCGACGTGCCCGGGCACGCGGGCCACGTACACGTAGTTCAGTCCGGCCTCCAGCGCGGTCTCCCGGGCGCGATCCAGCGTCGACACCGGCGTTTGCGGCAGATTGGCCAACTGGTAGAGGGGGTAGAACCGGGAGAAGTGGACCGGCACGTCCGGCCCCAGGTGGTCGCGGATCCAGCTGCACATTTCCCGGATCATCCGCGGGTCGTCGTTCAGTGTCGGGATCAGCAGATTGGTGATCTCGAGATGCACGCCGGCCTCGCGCAACAGCACCAGTGAATCCAGTACCGGCTCGAGCTCGCCCCCGCAGATGTCCCGGTAAAAGGCCGGTTCGAAGCTCTTCAGATCTACGTTTGCCGCGTCGATGCATCGGCTCAGTTCCCGCAGCGGCTTGGGTTCGATGAACGCGGCCGTGTGCAGCAGGTTCTTCAGCCCCTCGGCCTTGGCCCGCTCCGCGGTGTCGCGCATGTACTCGTAAAAAACCACCGGCTCGCCGAACGCGTAGCTGACGCAGGCCAGTCTTGCAGCCTTGGCGTGATCGATCACGGTGTCGGGCGGCATGTCGTACGCATGCACCTCGTCCGGATCGACCAGAGCCATGTCCCAGACCTCGCAGAACTTGCACGCGAGGTTGCAGCCGGCGGTGGAAATCGACAGGGTGCGGGTGCCGGGCAGCACGTGGAAGAAGGGTAGCCGCTCGATCGGGTCTTCCTGCACGAGCACCGGATTCGCGTAGGCCAGCGTGTGCCCGACGCCGTTCCGGTTCTGCCGCACGCGGCAACGGGCGGTCTGCCCGCGAGACAGCACGCACTGCCACGGACACAGTTCGCACTGTACCCGGTTGTTCGCCGCCTTGGTGAACCAGGTTCCCGGCCGCGGCCGGACGAGGCCGACCCCCGGATTGCCCGCTTTCGCAAAGGCGTTTCCGCCCGGCCATCCGGCGAGGCTCAGCGCGCACAGGCACCCGACGCCGGTTTTCAGCAAGTGCCGCTTCGCGCGGTCGTGATCAGTTGGATGGTGACCTGGCATTGCTCCTCCGGGTTACCATCAGCACGGCGACGGCCATCGCATTGGCCGTCGCGGCCAACAGACATGTGGCTACTATCCCGATAATAGGTGCCACAATCGCACTTGCCAAGGCGGCCCCGAGGCAGGCCCCGAACAGTTCCACCCCGTATACCAGGCCGGCCGATTTCTCTGCCCGGCGGTTCAGCGCCCGGAACGCCTCCGTGGCCAGCGGGAAGTCGAGCCCGTTCAGCAGGCCGGAAACGAAGGTGAGCAGGGAGAACAGCAGAAACACCTGCGCAGCCGAGTCCAGGCCCGCGGACCAGGGCAGCAGCAGCGCGATGATTCCGGCGAACACCGCAATCGCCAGCTGCACGGCGGCGAGCATGTCCGTGTTCGATTTGTCCTTCACGTAGCGGTTGGTGATCGTGGTTCCGGTCGCGAGGCCGGCCATGAAGATCGCTACGATCAGGCCGATCATCTCGTAGATGAAGCCGTAGATGCTCTGGAAGGAGAATAGCAGCGCGATCTGCAGCGCCATGGTCGACAGGCCTGTGGTGAAAACCACCAGAATCAGCGCGAACCGGCGGTCGGGACCATCCGCACGACCCCGGGACAGCACCCTCAGCACCGCCGCCAGCCCGATCAGCAATGCGAGGAC
>PULL01000196.1 GCA_003550945.1 Thioalkalivibrio sp.
GGGAGCGCAAGGTCGATTTCCGGCTGGTCTGCGCCACCAACCGGGATCTCCGCGAGCTGGTGGCCGACGGGCGCTTTCGCGCCGACCTGTTCTTTCGCATCAACAGCATGCAGGTGACGCTGCCGCCACTACGGGAACGTCGGGGCGACATTCCATCGTTGGTCACGTTCTTCCTGCGCGGCATGAATACGGGTCGGCCGGGTGCGCTGATCAGTGGAAAGGCGCTGCAATTGCTGCAGGACTATTCCTATCCGGGGAACGTCCGTGAACTGAAACATCTGCTCGACCGAGCCGTGCTGATGGCGCGTGGCGAAATGGTGGAACCCCGTCATCTGCCGCCGGAGGTCGTCAACGGCAATGGTTGGGCGGCGGCTTCGGTGGACGGCACGCCCCTGGATGGCCGTCCCGGGTCGGATGCCGAGCAGATTCAGGCGGCACTGAGACGTTTCGCCGGCAACCGGCGGCGCGCGGCTGCGTTTCTGCGGATCAGTGAGCGCACGCTGTATCGGCGCCTGAAAGAGTTCGGACTGGTCTGACCCACCCTCTGCCAAAGTCTGCCATGGCAGACTTTGGCAGTATGCCAATCTCTGTCGCATTTCGGCTGGAAATCAGAAAAGCCCATGAAATCAAGAGGGGTTCCTCTACCCAATTCTGGGCATGGTTAATGCAGTAGGCACTGCGGATCACCGGCTTCATGGCCTGCGTGACCTGAGTGGCTCTGAAAACCAATCGGAGGAATGCAATGACAACCAAGAGAACCCTCACCCGGTGGTGGCTTGCCGCGGGTGTAGTGGGTGCGTTTTTGACCGGAAGTGTTTTTGCGGCCAATACGGCATTGGCCGACGAGGGAATGGCCTTCCCTCACTATCCCTCGTACATCACGGCGAAGGACGGTCGGAGTGTTGCGCCGGGCGATTGGATGAACGCACAGGTGTGCGCAGGATGCCATCCCCGCCAGGCGGCGGGTTGGCGGACGTCGATGCACGCGAACTCGTTCCGCGACATCGTCTTTCAGGAAGAGTGGGCGCTGGGCGTAAGGGCCACCGATGGCGCCGTGCAGAACCTCTGCGGCGGTTGTCACTCCCCCGTCGGCGTGCTGACCGGAACGATCCAGTTCGACCCGGAAATGGGTAATCACGGCGGTTTCACTGCAATGGGCGTGGGGAACGACGGCGTATTCTGTGACGTCTGCCACACGGTGTCGGGCAGCAGCTGGCGGTACACCTCGAACGCCGAGCCGGGCAACGCGTCCCTGATTCTCGATCCGGGTCCCGTGAAGCGCGCAACGCTGGGCGACTCGAAGTCGCCGTTCCACGAGACGGCCTATTCGGATCTGCATTCAAGGGCATCGTTCTGCGCGAACTGCCACAACATCTTCCACCCCGAGCATGGCTTCCCGATCGAGTACACCTACGACGAATGGAAGATGTCGCCGTACGCCCACCGCGGGATCCAGTGCCAGGACTGCCACATGGTCCCGGTGGCCACCGCGATGCGCGTGGCGGACGAGATGAAGCGCCCGCATGATCTTGCGGACCACGGGCTCGGCGGCTTCGCCGGCATGGGTGGACCGATGCGGGATCTGGTGCATGACCACGGATTCGTCGGCGGCAACAGCGTAGTCGCCGAGGCCATGGGCGTTCCGGGCGCCGAGGCGGTCAGGGCCGAGGCGATCAAGCGGCTGCAGAATGCCGCGGATCTCGATTTCGAACTGTTTCCCGGGAAGGGCGGTGCGAACCTGCTGAAGGTCAAGGTCACGAACACGCGGGCCGGCCATCATCTGCCGACCAGCCTGACCTTCATCCGCCAGGTTTGGCTCGAAGTCGAGGTGGTGGATGACCAGGGACGGCTGATGCTCTCGTCCGGGAAGCTGGACGAAGGCAACAACATCCCCGGCGAGGCGGTGAAGTTCATCAACACCTCGGTGGATTCTGAAGGTCGCCCGACTGTGGATCCCTGGGAGGTGGCGGGCTTCTCGCACGTAAATACCATCCCGCCCAAGGGACACCGCCATGGTGCCTACGCCTTCGTGATTCCGGATGGTGCCCAAACCTTCACCATCACGGCGCGGTTGAACTACCAGTCCTACACGCAGGAACTGACCGACTACCTGCTGGGCGAAGGCGTGCTCACGGTCCCCACCATCATGATGGAAGAGCTGGTGCAGACCTTTGACGCGAACACCATGAAGCGTGCGGACGTCGGGCAGGATGCGCGGGTGGTGCAGCGGTAGTTGCAGTACGTTGTTGGGTCTCACGTGTTCGGCGTGCGGGGAACGGAAGCCCCCCGCCGCTTTTCAGGACCCGGACATCCGCGTCAACGCTTCGTGCATCTGGAAGTAGGCGACCAGGAATTCAAACATCATGCGCCAGGCGAGTTCACCGAGGAGCAGCGCAACGACGGCATAGCCGATCACCCGGCCGCGGCGGGCGAGCAGTCCTCCTTTGTAGCGATCCGGCACTCTCCAGTCCTCCCGTGCCAGACGCTGGTTGAACCGCCGGGACATGTCGTACACGAGCACGGGTATCAGCAGCGCACCGACGTAGTAGGAGACCAGAAGTACAGCAGGGCTGATGTGGACCTGAAATACGAGGAAGTCGTGTAGCCATTCGGTGGGAGTGGACACTTAAGGGACCGGTGGAGTGTGAGATGAAAACCGAGCATAACCGGCGGATCGGGCGGCGACCAGAGTCGGGGCCGCGGCGCACGGTGGGTCCGGGTGCGAAAACGAAGCCGGTTTCGCCCCCTGAACCGTTGGATTCGGGCAAGGCGATCGTGATCAAGCCCATGACCAAACTGGAGAGGACGTAATGGCCGAATCCGGGGCCACAGCCAAGCCAAGTTCCCGCGCGGCAACCGCTGCAAGGGTGACCGGAGCCGGCATCCTGCTCGTTGGAGTGGGTCTGGCGTTCATCGGGATGGGGCTGTTCATGTTCAACATGGGGCGGGACATGAGCACGATGACCAAGGCGGTCACCCAGATGGGCCTGGACGTATCGACGATGGCGGCGGACATGACTTTCATGGCGGGCCGCATGGAAGTGATGGCGGAGAGCATGGTCGAGGGACAGGCCGGGATGTCGTCGGATTTCGAGCGGGTGCGCATCGGGATGGAGGCGATGGGTGCCGACGTGCGCAGCATGAGCGAGAACATGGGTGATCTGGCGTTCAA
>PULL01000050.1 GCA_003550945.1 Thioalkalivibrio sp.
CCATGCAGCAGCAGCACCACCGCCACCGCCGGGCTGCGGATTCCCGGGAGCCGGACGATCGCGGGGCGCGGTAGGATGCGGTGCAGATCTTCGGGGCGGGCGGCAAGGAAGCCTTCCGGCAACGCGTCGTACTCGTCGAACAGGGGCCCGGCCATCACAGACTCCAGTTGTGCACGGGCAGCCCGGTCCGTTGCCATTCGAGGTAGGCATTGGTCAGGGCCTTCATGTCACGGCCGTGCCGTTCGACCCAGCGCTGCTGCCAGATGCTGCCGGTCTGCCCCACCTGCACCCGGGCCGCGACGATCCCGAGCAGGTGATCGCGCTCGGTACCGTCGATCCCGAGCCGATCCAGGCCGTCTGCCGCACAGGGCAGCAGGCGATGCAGGATCAGCTGGCGCGCGGGCTGCGATTGTTCGCCCGCCCAATGCAGGCGGCTCTTCAGACCATAGCGGGCGGCGGCATAGAAGTTGTCGCGGGCGGTGGCGAACTCCAGCGTTCCGTGCCCGTTGCCCGCTCCGGAAACCAGGTGCTCGATCAGACCCAGAAGGAAGGCGGTGTTCGCGAGCATGTCCTCTAGGGTCGGCCCCGCCGGCAGGCTGCGGTGCTCGATGCGGAGGTTGAAGCTGCCGTCGGCATCGATCCCCAGGATGGGCCGGTTCCAGCGCCAGATCGTGCCATTGTGCAGGCGCAGGTGCGGCAGTGTCGGGTCATTCTCCGGCAGGTGGCTCGGCAGCAGGATCGGGAAGTGATCCAGGTTCTCCTGAAAGGCCTCCGCAATGCTTTCGCGCAGATAGCCGCTGCCGAACGTCACGCGTCGCACCGGGCCGCGGGCCGAGTCGCCGAACCCGCCTACTTCCACGGCCTGTTCGAACAGCGGGATGCGGGACTCCTCCCAGAGCAGCTTGCCGAACAGGAACGGGGTGTTTCCGCTCGCGGCGAGCACGGGCCCCGAGGCCGCCAGTGCCGCGTTGTACACCCGGTGGGCGACCGCCGGCTGCGTCTCGAGGTGAATCTGGAACGAGGTCGCGGCGGCTTCCAGCATCACACCGTAATGCTCGTGCCGCAGGTACTCCCGGCCCTCGATCTCCAGTTGCAGCGGCCTTTGGGCGCGGCGCTCCAGCACAGCGCTGTTCAGTGCCCGATACCGCGTGCGCCGCGACATGTGGTGCATTCCCAGATGCTCGGGCAGCAGGGTTGGCAGCGTGCCCGCCATCAGCAGCGCGCCGCCAATCTGCTCCGCTGCCGACTGCGCCCGGCGCAGCGTCTCGGCCATTTCCTCCAGAACCATGCAGAAGCAGTCGGTGCCGGCCCGGAATACGCTGGAATTCAGTTCCACGTTGAACTGGGCGAGCTCCAGCGTGGCCATCGGATGGTCGAAGGCTTCGAGAAACGCCTCGTTGCGGGGCAGGGGCTGGCAGTCGCCGTCCATCAGCCAGGCCTCGATCTCGAAGCCCAGCCGGGGCCGCGTGGAGCCGGGTTCGTCGCGGCTGCGCAGCCAGTGCCCGAGCCGCTCCGTCTCTCGCGCCAGGCACTCGCTGAACCGGCGATAGTCTTCCGCCGTGAAGCGTTCCTCGCTGATGTCTTCGCCCATCACCTGCTCCATCTGGCCAAGTACCGGCTGCGGACGCTCACGAGCCGTGGCTGCGCCAGCGCAGACTCAATCTTAGCGCGAAAGCCCCGCGGGGCTCTCCCGCTCAGCGCGGCGTGTCGTCGGTCTCGTCTTCGCCGTCGGAATCCTCGGCGTAGAGGCTCTCCAGCAGGTCGCCCCAGTGCTGCTCGTGGGTCTCGATGAACGCCAGCAGCTGCTTCCGGAAGGCAAGGTAGCGTTCCTCGAACGGCTTGAAGTCCTCGCCACCCGACACCAGCTTGGCCGCCCGGTCGGCCTGCAGCAGGCTGTCGCGCAGGTTCAGGCTGGCGGCCATCGCGCCCTTCACCCGTTCCCGCTCGTGCGGAATCCAGCGCCGGTCGGAGAGTAAAGACCGGAGGTTTTCGCCCACCTCGAGCACGCGCTTGCGCAGCCGGGGCAGTGCTCCGATGGAACTGCTCTTGATGTCGTCCCACACGACCGCGACGATCAATTCGGACCACGCTGCCCGAAGATCCGCGACCGTTTTGGGGTCGAAGGAAAAGGATTTTTCCAGTTGTTCGGGGTCGAAGGCCATCGTTCTCCCACCGGGCAGGCCGGCAATCGGCTGGAATAGCGTCTATATGACAAGCGTCTAACAGCGGACAACAACAAGCAAGACCGCGACGACGGTCGGGAGAGGAGATACGAATGGCCACGTGGCTGGCTCAGCGACGTTTGCGGCAACAGGTGTGCGACATGAGACCTCAGCTTTACCGGACCGCGTACGCCTGGTGCCACGATGCCGCTCTGGCCGATGACCTGGTCCAGGAAGCGATGATGAAGGCCCTGACGCGCCTGAAGACCCTGCAGGACGAGGCCGCGTTGAAGGCCTGGGTCTTTCGGATCATGACCAATTGCTACCGGGACTGGGGGCGCCGGCAGAAGGATACCGTGGACGTCGATGACATGGAGCTGCCCTGCGACGACTGTCCCGAGACCCAGACGGAGCGCACCCGCGTGGTGCAGGACGTGCGCTGCGCGATGGCCAAGCTCAGCGACGATCACCGGCAGGTGGTGGCGCTGGTGGACCTCGAGGGTTTTGCGTACGCCGAGGTGTCCGAAGTACTTGACGTACCGATCGGGACGGTGATGAGCCGGCTGAGCCGCGCGCGGGCGCAGCTGCGCAAACTGCTGCTGGAGCAGGCGGCGCCCGAGTCGCCGACGCTGAAGCTGGTGAGAAGCCGGAATGAGTGAGCTGCGTCCCAGCGAGGAGATCCTGAACGCCTTCGTGGACGGCGAGTTCTCCGCGGAAGACCGCTTGTCGGCGCTGAGGTCGATCGCGGCCGACGAGCGGCTGAGCCGCGAGGTCTGCGACCTTTACCAGCTGAAGGAACTGGTGAACATGGCGTATCGCGCGGACACGCTGCCCGACCCGAGCAGGCGGCGGTTGCGGTCGTCCGGTGCGTCGCGCGCCTGGGTGCCGGCGCTTGCGGCAGGAGTGGGTGCGCTGGGTCTGGCGCTGGTGGCGGTGATGGATTTCACGCGGGACCGGGGTCACGATCCGGTTCTGCTGGCGGAGAATGCGG
>PULL01000272.1 GCA_003550945.1 Thioalkalivibrio sp.
CTTCATCACCGCTTTCGCCGTCAGGATCGAAGATCCCGGAGTCTTCCTCGCTGTCGGCAAGTGCCACCACGTACCCACCGCCGGCGGCAACCCGGTCCACGACCACAGTAGCCAACCCACCCTGCGCACCAGCGTCAGGCCCGCACCATCGGCCAGAGGCTGCCGTCTTACAGCACCTCATCCGAGCCCCGGCAAGAGCCTCTCGACGATCAGGCGCTGGAAGCTGGGGAGCCGGGTGCTGGAGGGACGGGCATTCACCGGCCATGGATGGCCGGTGCATAGCGCCCATGGACGGCTTGAGCGTGCCCGGCGCTCCAGCACCCGGCTCCCCAGCCGCCCCCACCAGCATGAGCGCCTAGGCGCCAGCAACGAAGAAGCCGGCTCAAGGCCGGCTTCTTCGTTTCAGCAAACGGGCACGGAAATCAGTCGGCGGCGGACGGCTCCGGGCGGTCCACCAGTTCGACGTAGGCCATCGGGGCATTGTCGCCCGCCCGGTACCCGCACTTCAGGATACGCAGGTAACCGCCCGGACGCTCCTGGAACCGCGGCCCGATGTCGGTGAACAGCTTGCCCACCATTTCCTTGTCGCGCAGGCGCGCGAAGGCCAGACGGCGGGTGTGCACCGAGTCCGTCTTGCCCAGCGTGATCAGCGGCTCCGCGACCCGGCGCAGTTCCTTCGCCTTGGGCAGCGTCGTCTTGATCAGTTCGTGCCGCAGCAGCGACACGGTCAGGGCCTGCAAGGTCGCCTTGCGGTGGGAGCTGTTTCGGCTCAGTTGCCGACCGGTATTGCGATGACGCATGAGAGTTACCTGGTTTCGTTGGCCCGGCTTGGGCCGGTGTCGTTATTCCGTAGGTTCCTGCAATCCCGGGGGCGGCCAGTTCTCCAGGCGCATCCCGAGGGACAGGCCGTGGCTGGCCAGCGTGTCCTTGATCTCGGTCAGGGACTTCTTGCCAAGGTTGGGCGTGCGCAACAACTCCACTTCGGTGCGCTGCACGAGGTCCCCGATGTGATAGATATTCTCCGCCTTCAGGCAGTTCGCCGAGCGAACGGTGAGTTCAAGCTCGTCGACCGGCCGCAGAAGCACCGGATCGATGGGTCCGGTGCCGGTACGACCCGGCTCCGGAGCGCTCTCCTTGAGATCGACGAACGGAGCCAGCTGGCGCTGAAGAATGCCGGCCGCCTGACGCACCGCGTCGTCGGGGCCAATCGCACCATTGGTCTCCAGTTCCAGCACCAGCCGATCCATGTCGGTACGCTGGGCGAGCCGCGCGCTCTCGACGCGGTAGGCGACCCGGCGGATCGGGCTGAAACTGGCGTCCAGCATCAGCCGCCCGATGGTGGTTTCCTCCATGTCCGCCTGACGGCGGGCCGCCACGGGCTCGTAGCCGCGTCCGGTCCGCAGGCGCAGGGACATCGCCAGCTCGACGTTCTTGGTAATCGTCGCGATCACGTGCTCCGGATTCACCACCTCGACATCGTGATCGAGCTTGATGTCGGCGGCGGTGACCGCGCAGGGGCCCTTCTTGCGCAGCGACAGCACCGCCTCTTCACGGGCATGCATGCGCAGCGCGACCCCCTTCAGGTTCAGCAGGATGTCGACGACGTCTTCCTGCACCCCTTCGATCGTCGAGTACTCGTGAAGCACGCCCTCGATCTCGACCTCGACAATCGCGGCGCCGGTGATCGACGACAGCAGGACCCGCCGCAACGCGTTGCCGAGCGTGTGCCCGAATCCGCGCTCGAGCGGCTCCAGCACCACCTTCGCCTTGTTGCGGTTCTCGGCCTCGACCTCGATGTGCTGCTTGTTGACCAGTTCGTTCACTTGCATGTGCGCTCCAGCGGGCAGGCCTTACTTCGAGTACAACTCCACCACCAGCGACTCATTGATGTCAGCCGGAAGGTCGGAACGGTCGGGCAACGCCTTGAACACGCCCTCGAACTTGCTGCTGTCGACCTCGATCCAGGAAGGCAGCCCTGCCTGCTCGGCCAGCGTCAGCGAGTCCTTGATGCGCACCTGCTGGCGCGCCCTTTCGCGCACCGCAATCACGTCGGCCGGCGAGACCTGATACGAGGGAATGTTCACGGTGCGACCGTTCACGAGGATCGCGCGATGCGAAACCAGCTGCCGCGCTTCGGAGCGGGTGCTGCCGAATCCCATGCGGTACACCACATTGTCGAGGCGCCCCTCGAGCAGGCGAAGGAGGTTTTCGCCGGTGGAGCCCTTGAGGCGCGACGCTTCCTTGTAGTAGTTCCGGAACTGCTTCTCGAGCACTCCGTACGTCCGGCGCAGCTTCTGCTTCTCGCGCAGCTGCACCCCGTAGTCGGACAGGCGCGTGCGCCGGTCTCCGTGCTGACCGGGGGCCTTGTCGAGCTTGCACTTCGTCTCGAGGGCACGCGCCCGGCTCTTCAGCCCGAGGTCTGCTCCCTCACGACGGCTCAGCTTGCATTTCGGTCCAATGTAACGGGCCATGAATCAACTCCGAATCGGTTCAGACACGCCGCTTTTTCGGCGGACGACAGCCGTTGTGCGGGATGGGGGTGATGTCGCTGATATTGGTGATCTTGAATCCCACGTTGTTCAACGCACGCACCGCGGACTCTCGACCCGGACCCGGCCCCTTCACGAGCACCTCGAGGTTTTTCACCCCGTGTTCCTGCGCGGCCGAGCCCGCCCGCTCCGCGGCCACCTGCGCGGCGAACGGTGTCGACTTGCGCGAACCGCGGAAGCCGGAGCCGCCGGAGGTCGCCCAGCTCAGCGTATTCCCCTGACGGTCGGTAATGGTGATGATCGTGTTGTTGAACGAGGCGTAGATGTGCGCGACGCCCTCGGCCACGTTCTTGCGGACCTTCTTCTTGGTCCTGGATTGCGGTTGTGCCATTGACTAGGTCCCAGAAAGATTACTTGCGGATCGGACGGCGTGGGCCCTTCCGGGTGCGCGCGTTCGTGCGGGTACGCTGGCCGCGCACAGGCAGGCCGCGGCGGTGGCGCAGACCTCGGTAGCAACCGAGGTCCATCAGCCGCTTGATGTTCATGCTGACTTCACGACGCAGATCGCCTTCAACGGGAATGCGGCCCACCTCGGCGCGCAGGCTCTCCACCTCGGCATCGGTCAGGTCGCGTACCTTGATGTCCTCGCGGACGCCAGCGGCGTTACAGATCTGCCGGGCACGTGCCTTGCCGATCCCGTAGATCGCCGTAAGTGCGATCACGGTGTGCTTCTGGTCTGGAATATTGATACCAGCGACGCGAGCCATCCAAACTCTCCATCAAATTCGGCAAAGCCGATTATTGTAACCAAAGACTTGCGCGTGCTCAAGCACGACTCAACCCTGACGCTGCTTGTGCCGCGGGTCGGTGCAGATCACGCGGACCACGCCATGACGCCGGATCAGCTTGCAATTGCGGCAGATCGGCTTCACTGATGCTCTCACCTTCATTTCTTTCCTCTCCGAAAACCTAGCGGATGTTGCTGCCGCCAAAACCCTTGAGATTCGCCTTGCGCATCAGTCCTTCGTACTGGTGCGACATCAGGTGCGCCTGCAGCTGCGCCATGAAATCCATGGTCACGATCACGATGATCAGCAGCGAGGTTCCGCCGAAGTAGAACGGTACGTTCCAGTACAGGATCAGGAACTCCGGCAGCAGACACACCGCGGTGATGTAGATGGCGCCGACCGCGGTCAACCGCGTCATCACGCCGTCGATGAAGCGCTCGGTCTGCACACCCGGGCGGATCCCCGGAATGAACGCACCCTGCTTCTTCAGGTTCTCCGCGGTCTCGCGCGAGTTGAATACCAGCGCGGTGTAGAAGAAACAGAAGAAGATGATCGCCGCGGCGTAGAACGTCACGTACAGTGGCTGCCCGGGCGCCAGTGTGGTCGAGATCTCGCGCAGCCAGCCCATGCCCTCCGCCTGCCCGAACCACTGGCCCAGCGTTGCCGGGAACAGGATGATGCTCGAGGCGAAGATCGGCGGAATAACGCCCGCCATGTTCAGCTTCAGCGGCAGGTGGCTCGACTGTCCGCCGATCACCTTGCGGCCCACCTGGCGCTTCGCGTAGTTGATCGTGATGCGCCGTTGCCCGCGCTCCACGAAGACCACGAAGGCCGTTACCGCAAGCGCGAGCACCAGCAGGATGACCACGAATGCGGCGGCAAGTTCACCGGTGCGCGCGAGTTCCAGCGTGCCGCCGATCGCCGAAGGCAGACCCGCAACGATGCCCGCGAAGATGATGATCGAGATGCCGTTGCCGACGCCGCGCTCCGTGATCTGCTCACCAAGCCAGACCAGGAACATCGTTCCGGTGACCAGCGACACCACCACCGTCGGAATGAAGATGTGGGTCGGCGTCAGCGCCATCGGCATGCCCTGGATGGTCTGCCCGCTGAGCGCAATCGAGATCCCGATACTCTGGAACAGCGCGAGGAACACGGTACCGTAGCGCGTGTACTGCGTGATCTTGCGGCGTCCGGACTCGCCCTCCTTCTTCAGCTGCTGCAGGTAGGGCACTGTCGCCGCCAGCAGCTGCATGATGATCGCCGAGGAGATGTAGGGCATCACACCCAGCGCAAAGATCGACAGCCGCTCCAACGCACCGCCCGAGAACATGTTGAACATGTCCAGGATCGTGCCGCTGTGCTGCTCGAAGAAGCTGGCCACCGCGATCGGGTTGATGCCCGGCACCGGAATGAAGGTTCCGATGCGGTACACGACCAGCGCGCCCAGCACGAACAGCAAACGCTGGCGGAGCTCCGTAAAGCCCGTCAGGCCGCCGCCTCTCGCTGCTGTCGCTCCCCGTGCCATGCTTACTCCTCGATGCTTCCGCCGGCGGCCTCAATTGCGGCCCGGGCGCCTGCGGTGACAGCGACGCCGCGCAGTACACAGGCCTTGTCGATCGTGCCAGACGCAAAGACCTTGGCACGCTCCGCAACACCGGGGATCAGCCCGGCCGCCTTCAGCGATTCCACGGTCACGTCGCCTTCCACCAGCGCCAGTTCGTGCAGACGCACTTCAGCCGTGCGCAGCGCGGTCCGCGAACGGAAGCCCACCTTGGGCAGGCGACGCTGCAGCGGCATCTGGCCACCCTCGAAGCCCACCTTGTGGTAACCGCCGGAACGGGATTTCTGACCCTTGTGCCCACGACCACCGGTCTTGCCGAGGCCGGAACCGATTCCTCGACCGAGCCGCTTGGCCTTGGTCCGGGAGCCGGCAGCCGGCTGCAGTTCGTTCATGCGCATGGTCAAACCTCCTCGACCTTGAGCAGGTATGCGACCTTGCGCACCATGCCCAGATTTTCCGGCGTGGCCTCGACCACCGAGGTGCTCTGGGTCTTGCGCAGACCGAGCCCCCGGACGCAGGCCTTGTGATTGGCCAGTCGGCCCGCGGTGGAGCGGACCAGCGTGAGCTTGAGCTTGTTCATGTTCAACCCGTGATTTCTTCGAGGGTCTTGCCGCGCTTCGCGGCCACCATTTCGGGATCGTTCACCGCGGCAAGGCCGTTGATGGTCGCCTGCACCACGTTGATGGGGTTGCGCGAGCCGACACACTTGGCAAGCACGTTGCGCACACCCGCCACCTCGAGCACCGCCCGCATCGCGCCCCCGGCGATCACCCCGGTCCCTTCCGAGGCCGGCTGCATGTACACGGTGGCTGCGCCGTGGCGACCGTTCACCGCGTAGTGCAGCGTGCCCTGGCTCAAGGTCACCGTCTTCATGTTCTGGCGCGCCTGCTGCATCGCCTTCTGGATCGCCAGCGGCACCTCGCGTGCCTTGCCGTAGCCATAGCCGACGCGCCCTTCGCCGTCACCGACAACGGTCAGCGCGGCGAAGCGGAACTGCCGTCCGCCCTTGACCACCTTCGCGACCCGATTGACGCTGATCAGTTTTTCCTGCAGCCCGTCCGTGGCTTCGCTTGGTTCATTACGTGCCATTACTGTCTCCGGTGAATTCGGGTCCGATCAGAACTGCAGGCCGCCTTCGCGCGCGGCATCGGCCAGCGCACGAACACGCCCGTGATAGCGGAAGCCCGAGCGGTCGAACGCGACCTGCTCGACCCCGGCCGCGCGGGCCCGCTCCGCAATGAGCCTGCCCACCTGAGCCGCGGCCTCCGCGTTGCCGGTGTACTTGAGATCCCCGCGAACGCCGGACTCGACCGTGGAGGCGGCCGCAAGCACGGCGTCCCCGGTCGGTGCGATGATCTGCGCGTAGATATGCCGGGGCGTGCGGTGCACGCAGAGGCGATGCACGCCCAGCTCCCGGATCTTGTACCGCGCGCGGCGCGCCCTTCTGAGTCTCGACTCTTTCTTGTCCACGGTTCTACCCTACTTCTTCTTGGCTTCTTTACGAAGAATGCGCTCGCCCTTGTACTTCACGCCCTTGCCCTTGTAGGGCTCCGGCGGACGGAAGCTGCGGATGTTCGCGGCGACCTGGCCAACCTGCTGACAGTCATGGCCCTTCACCACGATTTCGGTCTGGGTCGGGGTCTCGATGGTAATGCCTTCCGGGATCTGGAACGCGATCGGATGCGAGAACCCCAGCGACAGGTTCAGCACCTTGCCCTGTGCCTGTGCCCGGTAACCAACGCCCACGAGTTCCAGCCCGCGCTCGAAGCCCTGGCTCACGCCATGCACGTGGTTGCCCAGCACCGAACGGATGGTGCCCGCAAGCGCACTGTTGGCGGCCGTGGCCGAAGGCGACACCGTGGCGACATTGCCGTCGACGGCGACCTCAACGGCATCCGGACAGCGCATGCTGATCACGCCCTTGGGGCCCTTCACGGTGATTTCCTGCCCACTCACCTGCAGCGACACTCCTGCCGGCAGATCGAGCGGTCTTTTTGCTACCCGAGACATGACAGTTTCCTCAGTAGATCTTGCAGAGCACTTCGCCGCCCTGCCCCAGGGCCCGCGCAGCACGGTCGGTCATCACGCCCTTCGGGGTCGAGATGATCGCCACGCCGAGACCCGCGTTGATTTTCGGAAGCTCGTCCTTGCCACGATAGATCCGCAGGCCCGGACGGCTGATGCGCTCGATGTTCTCGATCACGCCGCGTCCCTGGAAGTATTTCAGCGTCACGCGCAGCTGCCGCGCCGCACCTTCTCCTTCCACCCCGACGTCGGCAATGTAGCCTTCGTCGGCGAAGACCTTCAGGATGGCTTCCTTGCTCCGGCTGTACGGGACCGCGACGGTCTTCTTGTTCGCCCGCTGGGCATTCCGCACCCGGGTCAGCAGGTCGGCAATCGGATCGGTCATCATGATTCTGTTCTCCTTACCAACTTGCCTTGCGCAGGCCAGGAATCTCGCCGCGCATCGCGTATTCGCGCAGCTTGTTCCGACCGAGGCCGAAACGGCGGTAGTAGCCCTTCGGACGGCCGGTGACGCCACAGCGGTTGCGCTTGCGCACCGCGCTCGAATCCCGGGGCAGCTTCTGCAATGCCTGCATCGCCGCCATGCGCTCCTCGCCGGGAAGCGACTCGTCCAGAACCTTTGCCTTCAGCTCGGCCCTGCGCGCCGCGTACTTCTCCACCAGCCTGGCGCGCTTGAGCTCGCGGTTCATCATGGAAATCTTTGCCATTTCTCGGAAACCTCGGGTTACTGCCGGAACGGGAAGCGGAAGGCCTCGAGCAGGGCCTTCGCCTCCGCGTCGCTCTTCGCATTGGTGGTGATGGTGATGTCCATCCCGCGGATCTTGTCGATCCGGTCGTAGTCGATCTCGGGGAAAATGATCTGCTCCTTCACGCCCAGGCTGTAGTTGCCACGACCATCGAAGGCGCGGGGACTGAAGCCGCGGAAGTCACGGATACGCGGGATCGCGACGTTGATCAGACGGTCCAGGAACTCGTACATGCGGCCGCGCCGCAGGGTGACCTTGCAGCCGATCGGGTAGCCATCGCGGATCTTGAACGCCGCAATGGACTTCCGCGCCTTGGTCACCACCGGCTTCTGCCCGGCGATCGCGGTCATGTCCGAAAGGGCGTGGTCGATCACCTTCTTGTCGGCAACCGCGTCACCCAGTCCCATGTTCAGCGTGACTTTGGTGATCCGGGGGACCTCCATCACGTTCTGGTACTGGAACTTCTCTTTCAGGGCCGGGACCACCGACTCCAGGTACTGCGCTCTCAAACGTTCCATGGCTCTCTTTCCGCCCTTATGCGTCGACGACTTCGCCGTTCGAGCGGAACACCCGAACCTTGCGACCGTCTTCGAGGGTCTTGAAGGAAACCCGGTCACCCTTCGCGGAAGCCGGGTTGAACAACATCACATTGGACACGTGGATCGGCATTTCCTTTTCGATGATGCCGCCCGTCCGACCCATGTTCGGGTTCGGCTTCTGGTGCTTCTTCACCATATTGATGTTCTGGACGAGCACGCGACTGTCCCGGAAAACCCGGAGCACGGTGCCGCGACGGCCTTTGTCCTTGCCCGTGATGACCACCACATCATCACCCTTGCGAATCTTATTCATGCCTGCCTCACAAGACTTCAGGTGCCAGCGAAATGATCTTCATGAACTTCTCGCCGCGCAGTTCACGGGTCACGGGCCCGAAGATACGGGTACCGATCGGCTGCAGCTGGTTGTTCAGCAGCACCGCCGCGTTACGGTCGAAGCGGATCACCGATCCGTCCGGGCGGCGCACGCCGGAGGCGGTCCGGACCACGACCGCGTTGTAGACGTCGCCCTTCTTCACCTTGCCGCGCGGGATCGCGTCCTTCACGCTCACCTTGATCACGTCGCCAATGCGTGCGTAGCGGCGGTGCGAACCGCCCAGCACCTTGATGCACTGCACTCGACGGGCGCCGCTGTTGTCGGCGGCCTCGAGAACGGTCTGCATTTGAATCATGACTTCACTCTCCAACCAATAGGCGCCGGGCGTCAGGCCGGGGCACGATCCAGCACTTCGACGAGTGAGAAACGCTTCAGCCGCGAAAGCGGCCGGCATTCACGGATGCGCACCGTGTCGCCCATGCGCGATTCGTTGCCCTCGTCGTGCACGTACAGACGGGTGCTGCGCCGGATGAACTTCCCGTACAGCGGGTGGCGCACGCGGCGCTCCACCAGCACAGTGCGGGTCTTGTCGGCTTTGTCGCTCACCACACGCCCGATGATCGAACGCTGGGTCTTCGCTTCGTCGTTCATGTTCTTATCCTGCCAACTTGCGTTCGTTGATGAGCGTCTTGATCTGGGCGATCTCGCGCCGGACCTTTTTCACGCGATCCGGGCGCGCCAGCTGGCCCACGGCCTTCTGCATGCGCAGCGCAAACTGCTCCTGGTACAGCCCGTCCAGCTCTTCCGCGAGCTCGGACGCGTTCTTCTTCTGCAGCTCGGCGAACCTCATCACATCACCTGTCTACGTGCGAACGTGGTCTTGATTGGAAGCTTGGCCGCGGCCAGGCGGAAGGCCTCGCGCGCGACGTCCTCGTTCACGCCTTCCATCTCGTAGAGCACGCGACCGGGCTGGATCTTGCACACCCAGTACTCGACGTTGCCCTTGCCCTTGCCCATGCGCACTTCGAGCGGCTTCTTGGACACCGGCACATCGGGAAAGACGCGGATCCAGATCTTTCCACCGCGCTTGATGTGACGGACCATTGCGCGACGCGCGGCCTCGATCTGGCGCGCGGTGATGCGGCCGCGATCGACCGCCTGAAGTCCGTATTCACCGAAGCTCACCTTGGCGCCCGAGGTCGCGAGACCACGGTTCTTGCCCTTGAATTGCTTCCGGAACTTGGTTCTCTTTGGCTGCAGCATGACTGATTCCTGTTTGCGCGGGCCTAGTTGGCAGCGGCCGGCTTGGCCTCGGACGAGGAACCATCCAGACCGAACACTTCACCCTTGAAGATCCACACCTTGATGCCGATCACGCCGTAGGTCGTCTTCGCCTCGGCAAACCCGTAGTCGATGTCGGCGCGCAGGGTGTGCAGCGGCACACGGCCCTCCCGGTACCACTCGGAACGTGCAATCTCGGCCCCGTTCAGGCGTCCGGCCACGTGGACTTTCACGCCCTGGGCGCCCAGGCGAAGGGCGTTGCCCACCGCCCGCTTCATTGCGCGCCGGAACATGATCCGGCGCTCCAGCTGCTGGGCGATCCCTTCGGCCACCAGCTGCGCATCGACCTCCGGCTTGCGGATTTCCTCGATGTTGATCTTGACGTTGTTGACCTCCAGGCCGGCACGCGCAGCGACTTCGCGGCGCAGGGCCTCGATGTCCTCGCCCTTCTTGCCGATCACGATGCCCGGACGGGCGGTGTGGATCGTCACATGGGCGGCGCGCGACGGGCGCTCGATCTGGATACGGCTCACCGACGCGTGCGCCAGACGCTTGCGCAGGAAGTTGCGCAGCTCCAGGTCGCTGTTCAGCGTCTTGCCGAACGCGTTGCCGTCCTCGTACCAGACGGCGGACCAGGGGCGCGAAATGCCGAGGCGAATACCGGTTGGATGTACCTTCTGACCCATAACTACCTCGCTCCCGTTTCGCTGACGCCAATCAGGATGTGACTGGTCCGCTTCATGATGCGGTTCCCGCGGCCCTTCGCCCGAGCATGCATGCGCTTCAGGACCGGACCTTCGTCCACCTGAATGCGGCTGACACGCAGCTCGTCGACATCGGCCCCGTCGTTGTTCTCCGCGTTGGCGATCGCGGATTCCAGGACCTTCCTGATCATCGACGCGGCCTTCTTCGGGCTGAAGGTCAGCTCGTTCAGGGCCTGCTCCACCGGCTTGCCGCGGACCTGGTCCGCCACCAGGCGGGCCTTCTGCGGCGAGATCCGCGCGTACCGCAGCTTCGCGATCGTTTCTTGCGTATTCATCACAGTTCCTTAGCGCGACTTCTTGTTGGCCACGTGGCCCTTGAAAGTCCGGGTCGCGGCGAATTCGCCGAGCTTGTGCCCGACCATGTTCTCCGTAACCAGCACCGGCACGTGTTGCCGACCGTTATGGACCGCCATTGTCAGACCGACCATCTGCGGGATGATCATCGACCGGCGCGACCAGGTCTTGATCGGGCGACGGTCGTTCTTTTCCACCGCGACGTCGACCTTCTTCAGCAGGTGATGGTCGACGAACGGACCCTTCCTAAGTGAACGTGGCATGCTCGAACTCCGTTACTTCTTCCGCCGACGCACGATCATGCCGTCGGTACGCTTGTTGTTGCGGGTCTTGTAACCCTTGGTCGGCACGCCCCACGGGGTCACCGGCTGGCGGCCGAAGTTGCGGCCTTCGCCACCACCGTGCGGGTGGTCGACCGGGTTCATCGCGGTGCCACGCACGGTCGGACGCACGCCGATCCAGCGCTTCGCTCCCGCCTTGCCGAACTTGCGCAGGCTGTGCTCCTGGTTGCCCACCTCGCCGATCACCGCCCGACACTCGGAAGGCACACGGCGCATTTCGCCGGAGCGCAGGCGCAGGGTCGCGTGCCGGCCCTCGCGGGCCACCACCTGCACCGAGGTGCCGGCCGAACGCGCCAGCTGCGCGCCCTTGCCCGGCTTCATCTCGACGCAGTGCACGACCGTTCCGACCGGAATCGAGCGGAGTTCCATCGCGTTGCCGACACGGACCGGCGCCTGGCTGCCGCTCAGCACCGGGTCACCGGCCTTCAGGCCCTTGGGCGCGACGATGTAACGGCGCTCGCCATCCGCATACTTCAGCAGGGCCAGGTGCGCGCTGCGGTTCGGATCGTATTCCAGCCGCTCGACCACCGCGGGGACGTTGTCCTTGTTCCGCTTGAAATCGACCAGGCGGTAGTGCTGCTTGTGGCCGCCGCCGATGTGACGCACCGTGATGCGCCCGCGGTTGTTGCGCCCTCCGGTCCTTGCCTTCTTTTCGAGCAGCGGCCCGTGGGGAGCCCCCGAATGCAGCTCGGGAGACCGGATCTTGACCGCGTGACGGCGACCCGCCGAAGTGGGGTTGGTCTTGATGATTGCCATGACTTACACCTGGTCTCCTTCGCCCAACTCGATCTTCTCCCCTTCCGCCAGGGAGACGTAGGCTTTCTTCCAGTGGTTGCGTCGGCCAACACGGCCGCCGAAGCGCTTGACCTTGCCGTCCTGGACCAAGGTGCGAACGGAGTCGACCTTCACTTCGAAGACCTTCTCCACCGCCTGCTTGATCTCGGCCTTGGTGGCGTCACGGCGCACCTTGAACACGTGCGTCCCGACTTCTCCGGCCGCGGTGGACTTTTCGGATACCACCGGACCCAGAATCACCTGCAGTAGACGATGGTTCATGCCAGCCACTCCTCCACGTGCTTCACCGCGCCCGTGGTCATCACCACGGTCTCGGCGCCCACCAGCACGACGGGGTTGATCTCCGCGGCGGTGACGATGTTGATGTGCGGGATGTTGCGCAACGCCTGCCAGGTGTTGCGGTCCTGTTCGGTCGTGACGATCAGGCCCGACTCCAGACCCAGCCCCGCCAGCGCCGCAACGGCATCGCGCGTCCGGCCGGACTCCACCGAGAAGCTCTCGACGATTTTCAGCCGGTCCTGGCGCAGCAGTTCGGAGAGGATCGACGCCATCGCGGCCCGATACATCTTGCGGTTCATTTTCTGGCTGAAATCCCGGGTACTGGCAGCGAACACCTTGCCGCCCCCGCGCCAGAGCGGACTGCGGATCGAGCCGGCACGAGCACGGCCAGTGCCCTTCTGGCGGAACGGCTTGATGCCGCCGCCGCTGACATCGGAACGACCCTTCTGCGCCCGCGTGCCCGCCCGCGCGCCGGCCAGATGGGCGACCACGCTCTGGTGCACCAGCGATTCGTTGAAATCGCGCTCGAAGCACGCGGACGACAGTTCGACCGCCGCCGCGGTATCAGTGGTATTCACTTGCATCGCTTCTTATCCCTTGGCCTTCACGGCGGGCCGGACGATCACGTCGGCGCTGGGCGCCCCGGGTACCGCTCCGTGAATCAGCAGCAGCCCGCGGTCGTTATCCACACGCACCACCTTCAGGTTCTGTACGGTGGTGCGAACGGCACCCATCTGTCCCGCCATCTTCTTGTTCTTGAATACACGCCCCGGGGTCTGGTTCTGCCCGATGGAACCCGGCGCCCGATGCGAACGCGAGTTGCCGTGGGTGGCGTCCTGCATACTGAAGTTGTGGCGCTTCACCACACCCTGGAAGCCCTTGCCCTTGCTGCGCGCGGTCACGTCGACGGCCTGGCCTTCGCTGAACAGGCTCACACCGATCTCGTCGCCCTCGGACATGCCGTCGAGTTGCGCGCTCTCGACGCGGAACTCCCAGAGGCCCGTACCGGGCTGCACCGACGCCTTCGCGTAGTGCCCGGCTTCCGGCTTCGACACGCGCGACGGCTTGCGCACGCCGGCAGTCACCTGAACGGCGTCGTAGCCGTCGCGCTCCGCGCGCTTCAACTGCACCACGCGATTGTGGCCGACCTGCACCACCGTGACCGGCAGCGAGGCGCCGTCCTCGGTGAAGACGCGCGTCATACCGAGCTTGCGACCGATGAGTCCAAGAGACATGGGTAACCTCTTCCTGATTCCTGTGCGCCTCGAAGGCGCCCTAACGCCGTGGCCCGGCGGCTCGAAACCCGCCGGGCCACGGAAAGCCACGCATTATGACAGATAGTTGGCCGCTAGTTAAGCCTGATCTGCACGTTCACGCCCGCGGCCAGATCGAGCTTCATCAGCGCATCCACGGTCTTGTCCGTCGGATCGAGGATGTCCATCAGGCGCTTGTGCGTCCGCAACTCGTACTGGTCACGCGCGTCCTTGTTCACGTGCGGCGAGATCAGCACGGTGTAGAGCTCGCGCTTGGTCGGCAGCGGGATCGGGCCCTTGACCCGGGCACCCGTGCGCTTCGCGGTTTCGACGATCTCGGCGGCCGAACGATCGATCAGGCGGTGATCGAAGGCCTTGAGACGGATTCTGATACGCTGATTTGCCATGTTGCTCACTCGATGATCTTGGAGACGACGCCGGCGCCGACGGTGCGGCCACCCTCGCGAATCGCAAAACGCAGACCGTCCTCCATCGCAATCGGACTGATCAACGACACCGTCATCTTC
>PULL01000280.1 GCA_003550945.1 Thioalkalivibrio sp.
AACTGCGCCGGGCTCAGGGCGTCTCGCTCAGATCCAGCGTGCCGCTGCGCACCGCGATCTGCACCAGTTCCGCGGAGCTGCGCACCCCGAGCTTGCGCAGCAGGTTCGCCCGGTGCACGTGCACGGTCTTCGGACTCAGATGCACGAGTTCCGCGATATCGCGCACGCTGCGCCCGCGCGCGAGCAGGGTGAAAATCTCGAGCTCCCTGGGGCTTAGCGCCCTGAGACCGAAGCGATCGCCGTTCACACGCTCCAGCGCAACACGCTGGGCAATGCTGTTGGACAGGTAATGCCGACCACTCGCGACCTGACGCACTGCGGTCACCAGTTCCTCCGGGGCGCTGCGCTTCGAGAGGTAGCCACGCGCGCCGCGCTCGAACGCGAGCTGCGGAAACGGGTCGGATTCGTGCATGCTGAGCATCAGGATCGCGATGTCGGGCACGATCCGCAGAAAGCGACCAATCGCGTCGATACCGGTGATGCCCGGCAGCGAGACGTCGAGCACCAGAACCTGCGGCCTGGACTCCCTCAACCGGCCAAAGGCCTCCTCCGCGGAGACCGCCTCGCCCACCACCTCGATACCGGCGCTGCTCTCCAGCAACTGGCGAAAACCGGCCCGGACCAGGCCGTGGTCCTCGACCAGAAAGACGCGGATCGAATCAATCGCCACCAGTCGTCACTCCTGATTCAGGGGGATTTCCGCCAACAGCAACACGCCACCGCCGGCACGCGTCTCCACGAAAAAAGCCCCGCCCAGCGCCTCGACCCGCTCCTGGGCACCGAGTAGCCCCAAACGGTCCTTGTCCAGCTTCGGCTCGGGCATGCCCCGCCCGTCGTCTTCGACGCTAAGCCTCAACAGCGCGCCGGCACCGGGCTCCGGACCGCCCCGAATCGAACCCCGTTCGAGCCGGATCCACACATTCCGGGCTCCCGAATGGCGAGCGACATTGGTCAGTGCCTCCTGCAACAGGCGGTAGACCGTGATCGCCACGGCATCGTCCAGGCCCTCGAGGTCACCGCAGAAGTGACTGTGCACTTCGATCCCCAGATCTTCGAGGTCAGCCGCCTCGATGCTGCTCTGCAGGGCCCCGGCCAGACCCAGCTCGTCGAGCGCGCGTGGGCGCAGCCCACGCATGATGCGGTGGGTGGAATCATACAGCCCGCCAGCGAGATCAAGGATGGTGGTGGCGCTCTTCGCGCAGGCGTCGTCCTCGGAAGGATGCTGCTGGCGAATGATCTGGGCGTGGGTACGCAGCACCGTCAGGCTCTGTCCCAAGTCGTCGTGGAGTTCCTGCGCAAGGGCACGGCGCTCCTGCTCCTGTGCTTCCATCAGGCGCCGCGCCAGCAGCCGCAGCTGTGCACTCTTGCGCTTCAGCGCGGCCTCCGCGCCTTCACGGGCCCGGTTCTCCTGCTCGAGTTCCTCGTTGATCGCGCTCAACTGCCGGGTCCGCTCCTCGACGCGGATCTCCAGACTCGCGCGCTCTTCGTTCAGTGCCCGGTAAATCGCGGCCCTCGCGTGTTCAGTGCGCTCGTGCTTACTGCGCAGCCGCAGCGCCACCAGCAGGCCGACAGCGGATAGAGACAGCAACAGAGCCGGGGGAATCAGGTTGACCGAGCCCCAGCCGAACTGCTGGGAAACCTCCAGAACAAGGGGCTGCGACGACCGCGTGACCTCCACCCGATGCGAGATCTTCGGAAACAGCAGGCGCTCCAAAGCCGAGACCGTGTTCGTCGGCTGGGCCGAAGCGAGTAACGCCCGGTGTGCCGACTCGTCCTGCTGATCGATGCTGACCTGGCAGGAATACCGCCCCTCGCTGACCCGCGCGCAATCCAACATGCTTTCCGCAAAGACAACCAGGAAGGCAAGGAAGCGCGGCGTCGTTCTGCTGGTTTGTCCGTCACAGGGGCCCTCGGTCGCCTCGCAGACCGGGCGCAGCATCCCGTAAGCGCGTTGGCCGATCGTCATTTCAAAGACCCCGGACACAGCCGGCTGATCGCTGAGGAGTGCGCGCTGCAGGGTTTGCTGGAACAGCGGCACGGCATCCAGGTCGAGCCCGAGCGCGTCCCAGGTGGACTGGAGCTCAGGTTCCGCCAACTGGATCGGGTAATAGACCGTTTTCGCCGGCACAGGGTGCCACTGGCGATCCCCCTCGTAGTCGAAACGGCGAATGCCGCCGGCGACTCCGTGGGTGCGCAGGTTGGCCTCGAATTCGGTTCTCTGCGGGTGCTCCACGCGTACCGCAGCACCCAGCGAGTAGATGTGCGGGTAGCGCTCGAGGATCGAATGGGCGAATCTGCGGGCGGGTTCCGGGTCGCCGTGCGGACAGATCCGCAGGATCGCCGACATGCCCTCGACCGCCGCATCATTCAGCACCGCGTTATCCTCGAGCAGCGAGTGCAGACGCCGCGTCTCGACCAGCAACTCGTCAGCGGCAACGCTGAGCTCCATGTGGATGAGTGCCCAGGCGGCTCCAACGGAGACCAGAATCCAGGTTGTCGCCAAAAGAACCCTGCCGCCCCGTCCCCGCAGCATCGACTCCCTGGACTGAGGGTAGCCTGTCAAGCCTGATGTCCTCCCTGTACCGGCGCTTGCGCATGGGCGCGGTCCGTGTCGTGGTTGCCCCACAACCCAGGTCCACTCTGTTGATGAACGAACATCAATGTCGCTCCTGCGACGGTGCGGCGCAAGTCCGCGGCCAGGTCACTCCGGGGAAAGGGTCCGAAGTTCCCGCTCGAACAGATCCATCGGCTGGGCGCCGGTGACGCGCCGCACCAACTGAAGACTGCCGTCATCCTCCGAGAGTACGGCGAAAAAAAACGTTGGCGTGCCCCGCACGCCCAGTTGCCGCCCAAGCGCGACGTGCTCCCGGATCCGTTCAGCGTGGGGCGCCTGTTCGATGCAATCCGCGAAGGCCGATACGTCGAGCCCCAGGGACTGAGCGTGCTGTCGATAACCAGCGGCATCGAGGCTCATCGGATTCGCATAAAGGCGTCTGCGCATTTCCGAATAGCGCCCCTGGTCGTCCGCGCAAAGCGCGGCGTTCGATGCCTCCAGGGAGATCGGGAGGTTGCGCTCGGCCGGATATTCCATGAACACGTAGCGCAGGCGGC
>PULL01000175.1 GCA_003550945.1 Thioalkalivibrio sp.
CGGCAGCAGGGATGCTGCCGTCAAGCCTACAGGGATGTATTCACGGCGTCCCGCGACCGGGTCGGCGACATGCTCCCCTGCCCCGGAAGTTGCCGCTGAGTTCAAACCTCGGCGAGGTGGCCCTTGACCTCCAGCCACTGCTTGCGGTCCGCGGCGCGGCGCTTCGCGAGCAGCATGTCGAGCAGTTTGGCGGTGTCGTCGCCCGGCTGCACGGTGAGGCGCACCAGGCGCCGCGTGTCGGGATTCATCGTGGTCTCGCGCAGCTGCAGCGGGTTCATCTCGCCGAGGCCCTTGAAGCGCGTGACGGTCACCTTGCCGCGGCGGTTCTCGGCCGCGATGCGGTCGAGGATGCCCTGGCGCTCGGCGTCATCCAGCGCGTAGAAGACCTCCTTGCCGATATCCACCCGGAACAGCGGCGGCATCGCGACGTACACGTGTCCGCCCTCGACCAGTGGCCGGAAATGGCGCAGGAACAGTGCGCAGAGCAGTGTCGCGATGTGCGCGCCGTCCGAATCCGCGTCCGCAAGGATGCAGATCTTGCCGTAGCGCAGACCGTCGAGCTTCGCGCTGCCCGGGTCTACCCCGACCGCGACGCTGATGTCGTGGATCTCCTGCGACCCCAGCACCTGGTCCGGGTCGACCTCCCAGGCGTTCAGGATCTTGCCCCGCAGCGGCATGATCGCCTGGAACTCGCGGTCGCGGGCCTGCTTGGCCGATCCCCCCGCGGAATCACCCTCGACGAGGAACAGCTCGGTGCGCGACAGGTCCTGGCTGGCACAGTCGGCCAGCTTGCCGGGCAGCGTGGGGCCCTGAGTGAGTTTCTTGCGCACCACCTTGCGGCCCGCGCGCTGCCGCCGCTGGGCGCTCTGGATCGCCAGCTCGGCAATCCGCTCGCCGACCGCCGGGTGACGGTTCAGCCACAGGCTGAAGCTGTCCTTCACCACCCCGGCCACGAAGGGCGCGGCCTCGCGCGACGACAGCCGTTCCTTCGTCTGTCCGGCGAACTGGGGGTCCTGCATTTTGAACGACACCACGTAGCTGACGCGTTCCCACACGTCGTCGGGCGCCAGCTTCACACCGCGGGGGATCAGGTTGCGAAACTCGCAGAACTCGCGCACCGCCTCGGTGAGTCCGGTGCGCAGCCCGTTCACGTGGGTACCGCCCAGCGGGGTCGGAATCAGGTTCACGTAACTCTCGGCCACCGCGTCGCCGCCTTCCGGAAGCCAGATCACCGCCCAGTCCACAGCCTCCTGGCGGCCCGCCACCGAGCCCATGAACGGCTCCTCGGGCAAACGCTCCAGCCCGGCCAGGGCCTCCAGCAGGTAATCCTTCAGCCCGTCCGCGTAGCACCAGGTACAGCGCTCGCCGGTCACCTCGTCGGCGAAGGTGACGTTCAACCCGGGACAAAGCACCGCCTTCGCGCGCAGCACGTGCTTCAGTCGGGACACGGAGAACTTCGGGCTGTCGAAATACTGCGGGTCGGGCCAGAACTGCAGCCGGGTGCCGGTGTTGCGGCGCGCGACCTCGCCAACCACCTCGAGATCGCTGACCTTGTGCCCGCCGGCAAAGGCCATGTTGTATTCCTGGCCATCGCGCCGGATCCAGACTTCCAGGTGCTGCGACAACGCGTTCACCACCGACACGCCAACGCCGTGCAGGCCGCCGGAGAACTGGTAGTTCTTGTCGGAGAACTTGCCGCCGGCGTGCAAGCGGCCGAGAATCACTTCCACGCCGGGGCGCTTCTCGCGCGGGTGCTCGTCCACCGGCATTCCGCGACCATCGTCGGTCACCGACAGGGAACCGTCCTTGTGCAGGATCACATCGATGTTCTTCGCGAACCCGCTGATGGCCTCGTCCACCGAGTTGTCGATCACCTCCTGGGCCAGGTGATTGGGACGGGTGGTATCCGTGTACATGCCCGGGCGCTTGCGTACCGGGTCAAGGCCCTCCAGCACTTCGATGTCGGATGCGGAATAACTCACCAGCGACCTTCCTCCGTGTATCGGCAGGCGGTAGTGTAGTGCGCCTTGCGCGCCGCGCGCACGGGCCTGGGTGCGGCGATTTGCCTGAAGCCCGCGATGTCCGCCCGCTTGAAATCGCCGCGACCGGCCCGAAAATATAACCGTTTCCCCATATTCAGATACCGGAGTCCTTCATGGCAGACGCAAGCAACGACCTCCTGGACGTGACCGCAGGCAGTTTCGAGGCCGAGGTGATCGAGGAGTCTTTCCGCCGCCCGGTATTGGTCGATTTCTGGGCGGACTGGTGCGGGCCCTGCAAGATGCTGATGCCGGTGCTCGCAAAACTGGTCGAGGCCTACGGCGGCAAGTTCCGGCTGGCCAAGGTGAACAGCGACCAGCAGCAGGGGCTCGCAAGCCAGTTCGGCGTGCGCAGCATCCCCACCGTGATGTGCTTCCGCAACGGGCAAGTGGTCGACCAGTTCATGGGTGTGCAGCCCGAGCCGACCATCCGGGCGATGATCGACCGTTACGTCGAGCGGCCTTCCGACCGCATCCGCGAACAGGCGATCGCGAAGCTCGCTGCGGGGGACAGCGCCGGTGCAGTCGCCGATCTGCGCAGCGCGGTGGAAAGCGACCCGGATCACCACTCGCTGAAAGTCGATCTTGCCCAGGCGCTGCTCGCGGCGGGGGACACCGCAGGTGCCGAAACCCAGTTGAACATGCTGCCGATGGACGTGCACGAGCAGGAGGCGGTGAAACAGCTGCGCGCGCGACTGGTGTTCGCCAAGCGCCTGAACGGGGCGGATCTCGCGAGCCTTGAGCAGGCGGTGCGCGAGAACGAATCGGATCCCGAGGCGTTGGAGCGTCTCGCCGCCGCCTACATGGTGGCCGGCCGCAGCCAGGAGGCGATGGACCTGTACCTCAGATTGATGCAGCGCCACCGCAGCTACGGCGACAATGCCGGGCACAAGGGCCTGCTGGCCGCGTTCGAGGTGCTCGGCCCCCGGCACGAACTCGTCAACCAGTACCGCCGGAAGATGGTGTCGCTGCTGTACTGACTGCGTGCCCGGGCGGGCCAGGCCCTCGCTCCCAACCCTCACCCCCGGCCCCTCTCCCGCAAGCGAGAGAGGGGAGAAAGCGCCCTCCC
>PULL01000008.1 GCA_003550945.1 Thioalkalivibrio sp.
CTCCGGGCACCTGTTCGTCCTGAGCCACGCCCCCGGTCACACCGGGTCACGAGAGCCAACGCGCCAGCAGGATTCCGGTGTCTGCGTTGTCCACCACGAAGACCCGTCCGGTCGGGCCGCACTGGAGATCGCGACCGCGATCGACCCGACCGCCACGCGGTTGCCCGTGACCGGCCTGCCGCCCGACCCGACGGACACAGGCGATCCGGGCTCGCGGCGGCTGCTGGCCTGTCTCCAACGCCTGAGGCCCGGGACCGTGGTGCTGCCCGCAGACTGGTACGCGGCTCGAGTCCGCACACTGCGCCCCGTCTTCGCGCGCATCGACTGCAACCTTCTGCTCGTGGCCTGAGTGCGGCAAGCCCCCGGGGGAGCAGGAGCGGCTGCAGGCGACGGCGTCAGTCCACGAGCAGCAGCCGCAGCGATATCGCAAGCGACACCAGCACGAGCAACGGACGGATCAGCCGCGTGCCGTGACGCATCACCATCTGCGATCCGAGCCAGGCTCCGGCCATCTGCGCTGCGCCCATCGCCAACCCGACCTGCCACACCACGTGCCCGGCCAGCGCGAAGAAGATCAGCGAGGCGATGTTGCTCGTGAAGTTCAGCACCTTGGTGCCGGCCGTTGCCCGGCGGAGGTTGTAGCCGAGCAGGAGCACGAAGGCGATCGCAAAGAAGCTCCCGGTACCGGGACCGAAGAAGCCGTCGTAGAACCCCACCCCGAAACCGACACCGAGGCCGAAGAGCCCGTAACCGATGCGCTGCTGCGCGTCCGAATCGCCGATGCGCGGTGAGAACAGGAAATAAAGCGCAAAGGCGATCAGCAGCAGAGGAACGAGCTGTCCCAGCAGGTCCGAGCCGAGTTGCTGCACCGCCAGCGTTCCGGAGGCCGATCCGATGAAGGTCATCAGCATCGGGATTCGCAGAGGCTTCAGCGCGATCTCGCCGCGGCGCACGAAGTTCCAGGAGGCCGCGAAAGTGCCAAAACTCCCCTGCAGCTTGTTCGTGGCCAACGCCTGCACCGGCGGCAGTCCGGCCCACAGCAGAGCCGGGAGCGCCAGCAGCCCCCCTCCCCCGGCGATTGCGTCAATGAACCCGGCCAACGCTGCGACGGCGACCAGCAGCGCGAGGACCTCCAGCGGCAACGCCTCCACGCGCCCCTTACCGTTCTGGGCTCAGATCACAGGCGCACGGACCCCGATGACCTTGAGGAATCGCCCCAGGAACGGGCCGATTCGCCGCGGGAACGGAACACGCGGGTTTGGGCTTCCGACGCGTCGTGCTCGCTGACGGTGAATTCAAAGGTCTTCAGGTCTGCGTCAAGGCTTGCGCTGCAACCGTTGCAGCGCCAGGAAAGATGCAAGCGGTCTGTAGCGCTGGGATGCACCGTCAGTTTTCCGGCGAACGCCGGGGACGTATTGCGCAGCCGGATCAGGGCCAGCTGATCCTGAACCATCGGCCACTCCAGCCGGCGCTCGATCTCGTCGTTGCCGAGATTGGTGCGATTGATCTCCTTGTGCCCGGCCGCGCCGCCGTTGTCTGCAGCCTCGTGATCGTTGCGGCCCGCGAACAAATCCAGGTACCAGATCTGCGGGATGCCCGGCATGAACAACTGGATCGCACGCGCCAGCAACAGCTTGCGATCGTCCTCGCCCAGGGCGCTGTAGAAGGTCGCATTGACCTGGTAGTAGGCGATCTTCCGGCCGTCCGGGCCGTACAGGTTCTTGATCCGGCCGCCGCGCTCGAGGATGCGATCCACCACGGAATCGATCTCGGCGTCGTCGAGCAGCCCGGGGCGATAGACACCCCCCGTCTCTCCGCCGCGCAGATCCAGGACCGGGATGCCATCGTGACAGCCCAGCATATTGATGGTCTGCAGCCCCTCTGTCTGGATCTCGTCGATCCAATGCAGCAGGTGCACGTTCGTGCCGCGGTCGAGCGCGTGCAGCAGCAGGCCCGGGAGAAAGAAATCGTAGATCGGGTATCCCTCCCGCGCGACCTCGCGGTGCAGCCCCTTGCCATACTCCGCGTGAACTTCCGGGAAAACGACAAGGCCGTAGGCCTGGGCCATGTCCCGCAACCGGCTCAGGTAATCCCAGGTGCCCGGCTTGTTGAAGAAATTGGGCTGTCCGGGTTCCTTGTGCAGGTACGCGAAGGCATCCAGACGGATGATCCGGGCGCCGTAGTCCCGCAGGCGCTGCAAGGTCTCGTCGTAGAACTCCCAGACCTTTTCCGAACGCGCGTTCAGGTCCATCTGACCGAGATAGCAGCGGTGGCCCCGGACGATCGCGCGGATCTCGTCGCGCAGATAGTCGTGCCCATCCAGGTAAACCGGCTCGATATCCGAGCCGTTCTCGATCGCTGCATTGATGTTCGCCGCAAGATGCTCCGCAGCCTCGGGTGTGACCCCGCTCAGGCCATGCAACGCGTCCGGCAACACGGGCCGGTAGCTGATCTGCTGATAGAAGGTGTTCCAGTAGGGACGCTCGGAGCCGTCGGGAAAACCCACCTTCAGGATCGGCAGGCCCGGCTTGCGGAGGAACAGCTTCTGCATGTGCTCGTCGTGCGGGACCACGTACCCTTCGTCGCCGGGCGCCCCGTGGCAGTTCCAGAAGGCGTTCCAGTCCAGGAAGAAGTCCTTGTATTCCGATTCATCGCCCCGTTGCAGCAGGTCGCGGAACTGTGGCGACGCAACCGAGAGATGGTTCAGGATCAGGTCGAACTTGAACGTGATGCCGAGCCGGTCGAGATCATCCAGATCCTGGGGCGCGACCAGTTCCTGGTTGAGGCCGTAATCGACGATCGAAAAACCGCGGTCGAGGTCGCTGTTGAAGAAGGTCGGCAGGATGTAGAGGAGCGAGAAAGCCCCCTCGAACTCAGGACGCTTGAGCAAGGCAATGAGGTCGGAGAGCCTGCCACCCAGGCTGTCCGGGTAGGCGTTCAACATCACGCCCCGTGGCAGTCGCTGGTCGATTGTCCCGGGTTCACTTCGCATCGGCTGGCCCTTGTCTTCGCCCATCCATTGCAGTGGTCAGCAAAAAGAAGGCCTCGCGCAGAGGCCACCACACGCGAACCGTAGACGAGATAAGGTCCCGCGGCAA
>PULL01000100.1 GCA_003550945.1 Thioalkalivibrio sp.
AGGCGTCTGCATCTTCGCTGTCCCGGAGGAACCAGGCGGCGGCAGAGCCCAGCCGGAAGCTGTAGCCCCAGGCGTCCATGTCGTCCATCAGCGCATCGCGCCCGATGCCGGGCAGGTGGTCCGCGAGCAGGATCTGCAGTCGGCAGACCGCCGATTCCTCGGGGTCGTCGCCACCCGCGTCCGTATGGACGACATCGCGGCGCGACGAATCCATGCAGATCAGGTGGCAGGCTTCGTGCAAGGCCGAGTGCACCGGCGTGTCCGGCCGGACGTGCAGCGCCCGCCCGACGATCCCGGCCTCGGGTTCGCCCCAGAAGCTGCCAGGCAGTGCGGCTCCTTCCGGGTGCATCACCACCGTGATTCCGAAACGGGCCAACAGCGCCTGCAGTGCGGGCAGGTGCCGCGGCGTACAGCGATGTCGGGCCGGCAGGAGCCCAGCGCCCTGCGGGCCTTCACCCGTTGCGGGCAGGCCTGCTGGCGTCATCAGGATCCAGCGTACTCCTCTGGAGTGAGTGCACGGATCGACAGTGCGTGCACGGCCCCGCTCGCGATCTCGTCGCGCACGGTGGCATAGACCGTCTGGTGCTTTTTCACCGCGTTCATGTCGGCGAACATCGGGCTGACCACGAGGGCCTCGAACTTGCCTTCACCCCCAGTGACCTCGACCTTTTCGGCTTCGGGCAGGCGGGAGCGAATGAGTTCGGCGACTTCTCTGGATTGCATCGTACGTCTCCATGGTCAGAAGGATCGGATGCGGCATCATAGCCAAATCGGCTGCCGGTCACAGCCAGGCGCACCGGGCATCAGGCCAAATGATTTGGCGCAGGGACCTGCGGAACTCCCGCCGCACTGCGTGAACCAACGGGGTACAACAATTTTGAAGAGGCGAACCCATGATCTTCAGACAGCTGTTCGAATCCGAGTCCGCAACCTACACCTACCTGCTCAACTGCCCCGACACCGGCACCACGGCACTGATTGATCCGGTGATCGAAACCGTCGAGCGCGATCTCGAGGTCCTGCAGCAACTCGGGCTGCGTCTGGACTATGCGATCGAGACGCACATTCACGCCGACCACATCACGGGCGGTCGGATGTTGCGCGAGCGCACGGGCTGCAAGCTCGCGGGGCCGGCGTTCGACGAATTGCCCTGCCGCGACATCGGGCTGCGCGAGGGTGAGCCGATGCGGATCGGCAACCTGGTCCTCAACCCTCTGTACACCCCGGGACACACCGATACGCACCATGCCTACCTGTTGGACCACGCAGGCCTGCCGATGCTGTTCTCGGGCGATGCCCTGCTGATCGAGGCCTGCGGGCGCACCGACTTCCAGTCGGGAGATGCCGCCACGCTGTATCGCTCCATCCACGACAAGTTCTTCGTGCTGCCCGACGAGACGCTGGTCTACCCGGCGCACGACTACGAGGACCGTCAGATCACCACCATCGGCCAGGAAAAGCTGCGCAACCCGCGCTTGGGCAAAGGGAAGACCCTCGAAGAGTTCGTGCAGATCATGGACAGCATGGATCTGCCGTATCCGAAGAAGATCGATTGGGCCCTGCCGGGCAACGAGGGTTGTGGTATCTGCCCGGACAACCTGCCACCGGAGAAAGAACGGCTCTGCCAGCTCGATCGCCAGGGCTGAGGTGGGCGGTACGGTGCGACGGCAAGGGGCATTGATATACTCTCCCACAGGATGATGTGGCGGATCGGGGCGCCCTAAGCGGCCCCCCGTCCGCCGCTGGCCATCCGGGAGATCTCAGATGGTGGAAGCCTCGCTGCCTGCCGAATTCGTGCAGGCCCTCGGTCCGTTCCGCACGGGATGATGAATGCCGTCCGCGGTCGCGGTTTGCGGTCGCTGGCGCTGGCGCTGGCGGTTGGGGCGCTGCTGACTGTGGTCGCACAACCGGTTAGCGCGAACGCCGGATTCCAGGTCGAACTGGATATCGGCGCGATGGTCCACGAGCGCTTCGACGCCCAGCGCCTGCACGCGCACCTGGCCTGGGTCGGCCGCGAACCCCGCTTCGATTTGCAGGCGGACCGCCTTACGCTGCCCGAGCCGCTCGGGCTCGTTGAGAACGTTCGGCTCCGCTGCCCGCGTGTCGAGATGACCGCGCGCCGCATTGCCTGCACTGACGCGCGTCTCAGCGCGCGGGGCATGGATTGGGCGCTGGAGTCGGCAGCGCTGGATTTCGATTGGGACCGGGAAACCGGCGCCGTGAACTTCGCCGCGCCCTGGCCGGGCCTGTTCCGCGGGCGGGGCCGCGTCAGTGGGCGCGCGGGCGTCGCCGGGCTGCGGCTGGAGTTCGATCTTTCGCGGCTCGATCTGGCGATGCTGCTTCGCTCAGGGCTGGTGCCGGTGGACCTCCCGGTGGCCGTCGAGGCGGGGATAGCGGCGGTTTCCGGGCACGTCGACACCCGGGCACGCGTACCGGGCCTGCAGCTGGATCTGTCCGTCACTGGGCTGGGCTTCAGTGATCCGTCCGGGCTCCGTGCTGCCGAGGAACTCGCGCTGTCGGGAACGCTGGTGCATGGCGCGGGCGGCTACGACGTTCAGGCTCGGTTTACCGACGGTGCGGTATTTTTCGAACCGTGGTTTCTCGATTTTGCCGAGGTGGGTCCGGTGGCCTTGTCGGTGTCGTCATTGCAGTTCGCTCCAACCGCTGAGGATCAACCGGCCTGGCATGCCGCGGCCGCCGAGGCCGCGCTGGGTGAGCACACCCGCGTGCGCGGCACGCGGCTGAGCCATTCCGGGGCAAGGCTGGAGGAGGGCGACATCGAATGGCAGGTGCAGCGGCTGGATCTTGCGGGAAGCTGGCTCGCGGAACCGCTGCTGGCCGGGACCGTGCTGGGGCGCACCGCCTTCGAAGGCGAGACAACCGGCAGCCTGCGTGTGTCCGGCGGCGCGCCACGGGGGATGGAGGCCGAATGGCAGGGGATTGGCCTTTGGGATGGTCTGGGCCGCTTCGTGCTGGAGGGTGCCCGTGGCCGCGCCGTCTGGAGCGATGGCCGCGCGGCACCGGAGTCGCGTCTGTCGATCGCCTCCGGCGAGGTGCTCGGTTTGCCTGTCGGTCCGTTCGAGATGCGCGTTCAACT
>PULL01000314.1 GCA_003550945.1 Thioalkalivibrio sp.
TGCCGGCGCACCTGCGCAGCGCTCTGACCCAGACGCATCTGTCGATACCGGTCGTCGACGCGCTGCCCGCCCTCGGGACCTGGCAGGGCATCTTCCTGTTCGAGCACCGGCGCGCCCCGAACCGGAGGCGGATTCTGCTGCACCTCTCGGGTGAATGAGCCGTATACTCGCCGGACCGGAGTCGCACGCCTGTATCGCGCCCGCGGTCGTTGCAACCGCCTTGGCACCCGATCAGCGCCACTGTGCGCTTCCTGCGGAGCGCACACACGCGTTCGCGGGCAAAGAGCCGTTCATCGCCCTTCAGTTTCTCAGTAGGGCTGCCGATAGAAATACGTAAAGCCGCTGACACTGCAATGGACGACCCCGCATGAAGCCAAGGATCCGCGATGCCCTGCAGTACTGCCCGAACCTTCCGAGTCCGCCGGGGATCGCGATCCGTATCCTGGAACTCGGGCGGGACCCGAATGTCGATTTGACCGCGCTGGCCCGACTGCTCGCGAAGGATCCGGCCCTCGCAAGCCGCCTGCTCCGCGCCAGCAACTCGGCCCTGTACGGCCAGCGCCGCCGCAGCGACAACCTACGGCAGGCGATGGTGGTGATCGGGCTGAACGCAACCATGACCCTCGCGCTGACTTTCTCGCTCGGCGACGTACTGAACGGCGAAGCGAACTCCCAGAGAGGCATCAACCGCTACTGGCGCCGCGCCTTGATCGCGGCCACCGCCGGTCGCCTGATCAGCGAGATGCAGAACCTGCCGGAGCACGAGGAGACCTTCCTCGCAGCGCTGCTGCAGGACATCGGCGTGCTGGCGCTCGATGCGGCGCTTCCGGAAGAATACCGCCCCATCCTCGCGCAGGCGTCCGACCATGATGCGCTGCTGCAACTGGAGCGCGACCAGCTCGGCGCCGACCACGGAGAGGCCGGCTCCTGGCTGATGAGACACTGGAAACTTCCCGACCGAATCGCCTCTGTAGCCTCCGCGGTTCACGACCCGCTCAGCACCCGCATCGCGGCCGATTGCAGGCTTTTCGTGAAATCTGTGGCCGTGGCCGGCAAGATCGCCGATCTGTTCCTGGAAGATGATCGTGAAGCCGCGACCGACCGGCTCGCACGATCGGCGGCCCGGCTGATCGGGCTTCAGGGACAGCGCCTGCAGGACCTGATTGCGCGGGTATCCGAGATACTGCCAGAGGTCGCCAGCCTGTACGACACCGAGATCATCTCCGCGCGCCAGGCGGCCGGTGTCACCGACGAGGCACGAGACATCCTCGCCGCGCGCAACCTGCACCTGCTCCAGCAAATGGAAACGCAACAGCAGCGGGTCCAGGAGATGGAGACTACGACCCGGCATCTCCGGGAGTCGGCAAACCGCGACGTGCTCACCGGGCTCCACAACCGGCGGCGCTTCGACGAGGTGCTGGAGACCGAGTTCATGCTATCCAGCGAAAACGGCTGGCCGATGACGATCGCTTTCATCGACCTGGATCACTTCAAGACGGTCAATGACACCCACGGCCACCTGGCAGGCGACGCGGTGCTGTCCGCCGTGGCGCGCGTGCTCAATTCGCACCTGCGCAAACGCGATTTCGTGATGCGCTATGGCGGCGATGAATTCGTCGCGATCCTGCCGGGTACCGGCATCGACGCGGCGCGCGGCGTCTTCGAGCGCCTGCGCGAGGCGATGCTGGAACAGCGTTTCGAAGGTGCGCACGGCACCCGATTCAACATCACCGTGTCGATCGGACTGGCCAGTCACATGGATGGAGCGCGGCGGGTGAGCAGCGCCCTGGATCTCGTCCGCGCCGCGGACCGGGCACTGTACGAGGCGAAGGGTGGCGGGCGCGACCGCATTGGTGTGGATGCCGCCTGAAAACCCGGTCGAGCGGCCAGCGCGGATCCTCGCCGCGTCGGGAATTCTCTGAGCCCTTTGCCGGCGCTCCGACCCCGGACCGTCGCCTATCCAACACGCGTCGCATTAGGCTAGCTTAACCGTTAAGCTAGCTTACCCCTAACCGTGCAGACGACTGCCCGAGCCGGCTCCGATGGCTGAATCTGCCAGCGGGGCGCCCCGGGGCTGCGCCACCCGAGACCTCCGCATGACCCACCCTTCTCCGACGACAAAGGACCTGTCCCCGCTGGACACCGAAGTCCTGCACCGGCACGGGCTCAGACGCCAGCCGTTCGCACCCAGGGCCACAGAGCGCTTCGTGTACTCCGACCCCGCGCTGGACATGCCGGTTGGGGTGGCGCTGCAACGGTTGCAGACGGATACCAAGCCACTGCTGCTGGTCGGCGAACCGGGCGTGGGCAAGAGCACGCAACTGGTCCAGCTGCTGTCCAGAGGCGCGGCGGCACTGACCTTCTGCGCATTCAAGGGTCGCCCCGGCGCGACCTTCGCGAGTATCGAGCACGCGATCCGCCAGCAGTGGGGCAAGACGGTCGGGGCACAGGCAGCATCCGGGTCGGACACGGACGCCGCCGCGCCGCAGGCACCGGAAAAGAACTCACTGGCCACGATCCTGCTATCCGTCGCCCGTGGCGAACGGCGCCCGGTGCTGGTCATCGACGACGCTCACCTGCTGGCTCCCGCAGTGCTCGGCGGACTATTGCGCCTGCGCCGCGAGGTCAACCGGCACAGCGACAACACCATGGGCATCGTGCTCGCCGGTGAACCGGCACTGAGCGAGTTGGCGGCCGAAGCTCACGGCCCGGAAATGCCGGCCGAACCGTTCACCGTGATCCGGCTGCGGCCGTTGATGGAATCACAGACGGATGCCTACCTCAGGCATCGTCTGCAGGCCGCGGGCGCCTCCGATCCCAGCCTGCTCTCGGGAGAAAACGCAAAGGCGATCCATCGAGAGAGCGGCGGGCTGCCGGCGAAAATCAACGAGGCGGCGAACCGCTGCCTGGAGACACTGGTTCCGGAACCACCCGAAGCCTCGGCGGACCGCCTTTCCGGCGTCCCTTTGACCGAAGACGCTCGGGGATCGTACTGGGTTGTGCCCGCCGCCGCGGGCGCCTTCGGCGTCTTGATTGGCACGCTGGTGACCAGCCTGTTCTTCCTCACCTCGGATACCCGCGTCGCGGCGCCGGAACA
>PULL01000226.1 GCA_003550945.1 Thioalkalivibrio sp.
CGGGAACCCCACCGATCACGTGCTGTTCTCGTAGGCGCGGGCGCCCTCGCGCCCACGGCGGGACTCCCGGCTTTCCTGGGCGAGTTGGTCGCGACGTTGCTCCGCGAGCTCCAGCAGGCGGCGGTGGCGCTCACGCAGCTCGACGCAGCCCCGGAGCAGCGGAGCGGGATCATGGCCCTCCAGTTCCCTGGCCATATCCGTGGACGCGTCGCGGCAGCGCGCATCCAGTTCCGCCACGCGTTCCCAGGCCCCCTGTTCCGCAGCGGCCAGCGCATCGTCGACCAGCGCCAACGCCCGTGCCAGACAGGCATGTGCCGCCTCGGTGGACACGATCGTTCAGCCCGCCTTGAGCGAAGCCCCGGGCTGCTGCGGGATCGCATCCCAGCCGCTCTTGATCTCGCGCAGCAGATGGGACACCTCGTCGAGAATCTGCACGTCGTCGCGCAGGTTGGCTTCGGCGAGCCGGCGCTCCATGTAGTCGTAGAGCGCGTCGAGGTTGGCCGCGATCTCGCCGCCCTTTTCGCGGTCGAGGTAGGCGCGCAGACCGTCGATGATCTGGATTGCGCGACTGATGCGCGCGCCCTTCACCGCGATATCCCCGTGCCGCATTGCGCCACGGGCGATCGCGATGCGGTCCAGCGCCGCCTCGAACAGCATCTGGATCAGGCGGTGCGGATTGGCTTCCCTGACCTCGGCGATCATGCCTGCATCGCGGTACTGGTTCAGCGCCTGCTGGATTCCCATCTGGTACATGCTGCCACCTTTATTTGTCAGATACCGAAACAAGAAAGAATGCTAGCGCTCTGTTTTAGAGCCGCATTTTCTTAACCTACCTGCCCCGTCCCTGGTCCAGCATCCGGTTCAGCGCGCCGAGCTGCTGGTCGAGAAACTGGCTGGTGTTCTGCAACTGCCCGACCAGCGCGTCCATCGCGCCGAACTGACGCACCAGTCGCGCCTCGATCTGCTCGATACGAATGTCGAGCGCCTCCCGCTGCCGGTCGATGTCCCGCATGCGCGTACGCAAGCCATCGGTGCGCGCATCGAGCAGACCGCCCGCCTCGGTGAACCCCTTCACCGAGTCCTTCAGCCCGGAGCCAACCTCGTTCACCAACCCGACAACGCCTTCGAAGTCCTGGTCCAGCGCCCGATCCAGTGCCGCACTGTCGAGGGTCAGCTTGCCGTTGCGGTCGGAGTTCACCCCCAGATTCACGAGACTGCTGAAGGTCGCATCCGGATTGCTTCCCGAGCGCAGCAGCCCCTCGGCCAACCGGCTCCGGATCGAGCGCAAGGTGCTGTCGCCGACCAGAACCGCGCCTTCCTGCGTCTCCGGGTTGTAGCGGGTCAGCTTGGCCACGGTCTCCACGACCCCGTTGTGGGCCTGGATGAACTCGTTCAGCGCGGATCGCACTGCCGCACGGTCCTTGCCCACGGTCACGACGATCGGTGCGCCCGGCTCCGTCGTCCCCTTGAGATCGAGCGTCAGGCCCTCCAGCGTGTCGTCCAGGGTGTTGCGCGGGTTGGTCACGGTGAGACCGTTCACGACGATTTCCGCATCCTGCCCGGCGACGGTCTCGGTCAGATTCCCCGTCGACAACAACGAGAGGTCGCCGACCTCGCCGGCGTCGCCCGATACCGACATCGAGATCGTCTGGCCCGCACCCGTCTGCGCCGCACTGAGCACCAGCCGCGCTCCCTCGCCGTCGTTCACGATGCTCGCCTGCACACCCGCGTCCGCCGCATTGATCGCATCACGAATGCCGCGCAGGCTGTTGTTCTCCGCATCGATCTCGATGGCCACGGCAGGGCCGGTACCGACCTGCACGGTCAGCGTACCGGTGCCCAGCGACGCGCCGGCGTCCCCGAACCGGCCGCTGGCCAGCGACTGGGCGCTCGCGAGCTGGTTCACCTGAATGCTGTAAGTGCCTGGGGTCGCATCGGACCGCGCGGTGACCCCAAGGCGGGAGCTATCCGAAGACGAGCCGGTTCGTCCCTGCTGCAGAGTCCCCAACTTGCCGAGTACCGTCTCCAAAGAGGACAGACCGCCCCGGATCGATCCGAACGCGGAAATCCTGGCCTGGATGTCGGCTTCGCGTCGATCCAGGCGCTGTTCCTGCGGCTTGCGCTCGGCGGCGACGAGCTGGTCGACCAAGGCGTTCAGGTCGAGGCCGGATCCGATTCCCAGTGAGCTGATCGACATTAGATGAACCTGTCAGTTTCCGGAGGCGGTGCCGCCGTCACATCTCTCCCCGCCCGATGCAGATTCCGTATTCAAGTTGCGTGCCACTCACGCCTTCTCCACCAGCCCGAAGCTCGCGAGCCTGCCCTCGTTACTCAGGTAGGAAGCCAGCTGCACTGCCGACTCCGGCGGAATCTGGCGGATGATGTTCCCGTTTTCGCCGTCGAGAACGGTGATCACCGGCCGCCCACTGTTCTCGTCCACCGAGAACTGCAGGTCCCTTTTCATGTTCTGCGCGTAGTCGTTCAGCGACGCCACCGCCGTGGAAAGATCGCGCTCGGGCATCTCGGCAACTTCGCGGCGGGGCAAAACGTTGCCGCCTGGCCGCGGCGCCAGCGGCTCCACCCTGCCACCCTCGATACGTGGTTCCGGTGGCCGAACCGCAGTCACAGGTTGCGACACCGGCACCGCTTTGATGAGGTTGTCCTTGATCATGGCTGCACCCTCATTGCGTCAACGGGAAAGGGGAAGGGCCCATTGCAGTGACCCAACCCCCAGCGCCGTCCCTGGCGCATCCTTCTCGTCAAGGCTGGGTTCCCGCTTACTGCAGCAGGGCCAGCACGCTCTGGGGCTGGGCATTCGCCTGCGAAAGCACCGAGATACCGGCCTGCTGCAGGATCTGAGCACGGGTCAGCTCGGCGGTCTCGGCCGCAAAGTCGGCGTCGCGGATCCGGGAGCGAGCGGCCGACAGGTTCTCGGCCCCAGTCTGCAGATTCGTGATTACCGAATCGAAACGGTTCTGGATCGCACCAAACGCGGCGCGGGCAGAGTTCACCTCGGCCAAGGCGTTGTCCATGATTCCGAGGGCCTGTTGGGCGCCATCGAAATCGGAGATGTCTACGTCTGAGACGAAG
>PULL01000265.1 GCA_003550945.1 Thioalkalivibrio sp.
GACCGACAGGTGGCAACACTGGATCGCGTCGCCGATCTGCTGCGCGGAAGTCGGGCCGAGGTGCCCGAGAAAGTGCAGTCGGTGCTGGAGCGTAATCGGGAACTCGAGAAGGAAGTGGCTGCACTGCGTGGTCGGCTTGCGAGCCAGGCCGGCAGCGATCTCGCCGGGCAGGCAGCCGCGGTGGGCCCGCTGAAGGTCCTCGCCGGGCGGGTCGAGGCAGTGGAACCGAAAGCCATGCGCGACATGGTCGATCAACTGAAGCAGAAACTCGGACCCTCGGTGGTGGTGCTGGGAACCGTCACACCCGAAGGCAAGGTGAGCCTTGTGGCCGGTGTGACCAAGGACCAGACATCGCTGGTGAAGGCTGGCGACCTCGTGGGCTTTGTCGCGGGGCAGGTGGGCGGCCGGGGGGGCGGTCGGCCGGATATGGCGATGGCCGGCGGTCAGGACCCGGAGAAGCTGGATGCCGCGCTGGCAGCGGTCGAAGCCTGGGTGCGGGAGCGTGTCCCTTCGTGATCGACACCGGGATCTGAAGACGCAATCTTTGACAATGGGTATGATTACGCCTCCCGGCGCAGGCCTTTTTTCTGCGGCAACCCACTTTTGACAGAATCCGAGCCGAACGAAGCTCAAGGTCATCCATGTCCCTTCTGGTATTGAAGTTCGGCGGTACGTCCGTCGGCAATCCCGACCGCATCAAGAGCGTCGCCGAGCGGGTGCTGCGGCTGCGCGGCGAGGGACACTCGCTGGTGGTGGTCGTGTCGGCGATGAGTGGCGAGACCGATCGCCTGCTCGGGCTGGCTCGCGAGATCCAGCCACGCTCCGAGGGTCGCGAACTCGACGTGCTGCTCTCGACGGGCGAGCAGGTGACGATCGCGCTGTTGTCGATGGCGCTCGAGGCCCGCGGCTGCCCGGCGCGTTCCTATACCGGCGGACAGGTGCGCATCCTGACTGACAGCGCGCACAACAAGGCGCGGATCCAGAGCATCGACGATGCGCGCATCCGGGAAGATCTGGGCGCGGGACGTGCGGTGGTGGTGGCCGGGTTCCAGGGCGTGGATGAAACCGGGGCGATCACTACCCTGGGCCGCGGTGGGTCCGACACCACGGCGGTGGCGCTGGCCGCCGCACTGAAGGCCGACGAATGCCGGATCTACACCGACGTCGACGGCGTCTATACGACCGATCCGCGCGTGGTGAAAAACGCGCGGCGGCTGGAGCGCATCACCTTCGAGGAGATGCTGGAAATGGCCAGCCTGGGTTCGAAGGTGCTGCAGATCCGTTCGGTGGAATTCGCCGGCAAGTACAACGTGCCCCTGCGGGTGCTGTCCTCCTTCGAGGAAGGCCCGGGGACGCTCATCACAACCGAGGAGGGCCGCGTGGAGCAGGCGTTGGTGGCAGGTATCGCGTTCAATCAGAACGAGGCCCAGTTGACGATCCAGGGCGTTCCGGATCAGCCCGGCGTCGCCTACGGCATTCTCGGTCCGATCGCGGACGCAAACATCGAAGTGGACATGATCGTGCAGAACATCGGAGCCGATCAGACCACGGACTTCACCTTTACGGTGAACAGGAACGACTACGAGAAGGCCATGGACGTCCTGCAGAAGGTGGCCGAGGGGCTGGGTGCCCGCAGCGTCTCCGGTGACACCAAGATCGCGAAGATCTCGGTCGTCGGGGTCGGTATGCGGTCACACGCCGGCATTGCCAGCCGGATGTTCAAGGCTCTCGCGCGCGAGTCGATCAACATCCGGATGATTTCCACCTCGGAGATCAAGATCTCGGTGGTGGTCGACGAGAAGTATCTGGAACTGGGTGTCCGCACGCTTCATGATGCCTTTGAACTTGAGCGGGAACCCGCAGGTCCATCCACAAGCTGAGCAAGCGGCAGCTGCAGTCATCGGGAACCGGACGACCGATAACCGTCCGACACAGGTATCGTGGAGAAAGGCATGCTCATTCTGACTCGACGCGTGGGTGAAACGCTGATGATCGGTGACGAAATCTCCGTCACCGTGCTGGGTGTGAAAGGGAACCAGGTGCGGATCGGGATCAACGCACCGCAGAACGTCGCGGTGCACCGCGAGGAAATCTTCGAGCGTATCCAGCGCGAGAACCGGGGTGCGGACGAGGGGTCCCCCGACCCGGAAAGCAAGGCAAGCAACAGTTGAACGAGGGGCCCGGCCGCCCCGGTGCGACGGGGTGGTCGGGCGGCAGGCCTGCCGGGGTTTCAGAGCCTGCAGCGCATTCCCGGGGAGCGCCGTGCGCCCTTCCCATTTTCGCCTCAACCCCTTATCCTTCGGTGCTTGTTCGGAGAGATGGCCGAGTGGTCGAAGGCGCTCCCCTGCTAAGGGAGTATGGGTCAAAAGCCCATCGAGGGTTCGAATCCCTCTCTCTCCGCCAATTTTCTCAAAAAAGCGTTGTGGAACATTAACTTACAGCACCATCAAAAAACTCCTCCCACAACCATTCCCAGACCCAATCGCCAGTAGCGTCCACAAGAAAGCCGGGGGAGGTGCCCCGGCTTTCGATTAATGGCTAACGCTGTGGGTCAGTCGCCGGTTTCCGCCTCGGCGCACTCCTCGACGCCCATCATGTATTCGGCCAGCAACGCGCGCCGGATGCCGACGACGGAGACCGAATAGGAGTCCAGCCGGTTCAGCCCGCGTGCCTTCAGCGTCTCGATACCCAGTGCAGCGCGTGCGATCCGTTCGGACGTCCATGGTCACGGCGTCTTGGGTCCGCTTGAGAACGGGGGCCATCTCCAACCGGGTGCGCAGGGCCCAGATCTCTCTGAGCTTGAGCGGGGGCTTCTGGCCAATGAGCTTGCCCTTGTTCCAGGGGGTGGGATGGAAAGCAACGATCATTTCACTGTCATTCATGGTCTGTCTCCTCGTTCGTGGTTGAGGAAACATCAGCATGGCTGGTTCGGTGCGGCGCGGTTGCAGAGAACCGGCTCGAGAAACTGGGTGTGCCAGCCTCTGGAGGTGATGACGAGCGCGGCCCGGCGTGCCAGGCTGGTCGGCGTAACCGAGCGCTTCGCACGTCCGCGGTTTCGATTGGACGCCTGCGAGCCCTCGGGA
>PULL01000152.1 GCA_003550945.1 Thioalkalivibrio sp.
AGGCGGCGGCACCCGGACCCGGACCGGACGTGACGGACCCCAGGCCCGCAACGCGAACCGAACCGGTGTCCGTGGCGCCCATGGCCCCGGCCGATCCGCCCGTGGACCGGGTCTCCGAACCGTCCCCACTGGACTGGCACCATTTTGCGCACTCCCTGGGCCCGGGTCCGACGCGGGAACTCGCGCTGCATGCGGACCTGGTCGAACACGGGCCGGGCCGGGTGGTGATCGCGGTTCAGCCCGCGCACCGCACGCTGTTCACGGGTCGCGGTGTCGCGCGACTGACCGACGCACTGTCAAAGGCGCTCGGCGATGACATCCGGCTGGAAGTGCGCGAGCAGAGCGAACCGTCGGGCAATACGCCCGCCGCGCGGCTTGCGGCGGACGCGGCGGCGCGTCAGGCTAGGGCCGAGTCCGAGGTTCGGGCGGACCCGGTGATTGCGGCGCTGCGGGAAACCTTCGGTGCGGAGGTGGCCAGGGTGCAGCTGCTGGAAGGCGCGGAAGGCAGCGGCACGGGTGGCCAGGCTGCACCCTGACCACTCGCAGCGTTATTCAGCACAGGCAGGCAGACGATCAGGAGCGAGAAGACATGCTGAAGGGTGGCTTGGGCGGCTTGATGAAGCAGGCCCAGAAAATGCAGGAAGACATGCAGAAGGTCCAGGCGGAACTGGCGAACATGGAGGTGGACGGCCAGGCCGGTGGCGGACTGGTTCGAGTCGTGATGACCGGCAAGCACGAGGTGCGCCGTGTGAATATCGACCCGAGCCTGTTCGACGACGACCGTGACATGATCGAGGATCTGGTGGCGGCGGCGATCAACGACGCGGTGCACAAGGCGGAGGCGGCCGCACAGGAGCGGATGGCCAGCCTGACCGCGGGCATGGGCCTCCCGGCCGGCATGAAACTGCCGTTTTGAGCGGCCCACGCCACGGTAGAGGCGGTGCCTGGTGGAAGCGGTCCTCGACGAGCTGATCGCGGCCCTGCGCTGCCTGCCGGGAGTCGGCGGCAAGTCCGCGCGACGGATGGCGCTGCACCTGCTCGAGCGCGACCGTGTCGGCGCGCGCCGGCTGGCCGCGGCATTGGAGACGGCGGCGGATACGATCGGCCACTGTTCCGTTTGCCGGACCCTCACCGGCCAGCCGACCTGTTCCCGGTGCCTGGATACCGGGCGCGATCACGGGGTCGTCTGCGTGGTCGAGACTCCCGGGGACGTGCTGGCCATTGAGTCGGCCACCGACTTTCGGGGGCTGTTTCACGTGCTGCTCGGTCGGCTGTCGCCGCTGGACGGCATCGGTCCCGAGGAACTCGGGCTCGACCGGCTGGAGGCGCGGCTGGGCGACCAGACCGTGCGCGAACTGATCCTGGCGACCAACGCGTCGGTCGAAGGTGAAGTCACTGCGCACTACATCGCCGAGATGGCGGCACGCCACGGGGTCCGTGCGACCCGCATTGCGCAGGGGGTGCCGGCCGGCGGCGAGCTCGAGTACCTCGACGCCGGAACCCTGGCGCACGCGCTGTCGGGTCGCCGGGAATATTGAAGCCCTCCCGGCTCCGGATCAGGAGGGCCTGACAATCGGGAGACGGACACCATGACGGACTGCATTTTCTGTCGCATTGCCGAGGGCGAGATTTCCGCCCGGGTCATCCTCGAAACCGAATCGGTGCTGGCCTTCCACGACCTGAACCCTGCGGCGCCGCACCACGCTCTGGTGATTCCGCGTCGCCATATCGCCACGCTGGACGAGGCCGAACCGGACGACCGGTCGCTGCTCGGGGACATGATGCTGGCTGGGGCCGAGGTCGCTCGGCAACTGGGTTTCGCGAAAAAAGGTTACCGAACGGTGTTGAATTGTAACCACAACGGCGGGCAATCGGTGTATCATATTCACCTACACGTGTTGGGTGGGCGCAACTTGTCCTGGCCACCTGGCTGATAATGGTCTATATGATTGGATAGAAAACGGGCGTAAGGGCAAGGCGCCGGAGTTGCCGGGAGAACAGTGATGAACACATGGCGTCGCATGGGGAGGTTGACGGGCCGCAAGATGCTGGTTCTGCTGCCGTTTGCCCTGTTGTCGGCGCCGCTGCACGCGGACGCCCCGTCGGTCTACGAGTTCAGCTACACCCTTGGCCAGGATGCGCTTTCCACCCTGGACGTGTTCTCCGGCTCCGACAGCCTTCGTCCCGGTTTCCGGAATGACGTGCACCGAAGCCGGGAACTGAATCTCGAGGTCCGCTCGGCGCGCCTGCCTTCAGCGGATGGTCTTGGGTTCACCGATCACTCGCTGGAGACCCGGGGCGGTTTCATCCAGCACTTCGGCAGCACCGGGTTCGGCTACGGGGTCGATCTGGGGCTGGGAATGCGTTCGGCCGGCGGCTCGGAAGATCTGCTCTCTGCGCCGGGTTTCGGCAGTCGCAGCAGTTTCGTGATCACCGATTTCAGCACCGGCCCGACCTACCAGACCGGCAACCTGAGCAGCCGCGTGCGTGTCGGCGTTCGTTACCCGCTGCTCGGGGACTCCGATCCACTCAATCCGCTCTTTGGGCACCGCGGCGACACCACCCGCAGCGCGGGCTATCTCAGCCTCGACAGCCGCCTCCGCTTCAGCAACCAGACCGAGATGTCGGTCAGCCTGTTCTACGACGATTACGGGCTGGGTGGCGGCGCTTCGCGCGACTGGCTGAGTGACCGCCTGGATTTCCAGGGCGGCACGGGTTCCCCCGAGTCGATCATCGGATTCGAGATGGGGTTGAATTTCTGAACCGGTTGGTTGTGTAGCGGGATCGCCCGCCAAGGGCCACCGGGATGCCGGCGTAGAAAGCCATTTGCCCGCTAGCCGCCGCCGTGGGCGACCGGCACCAATCCCGCGAGCAGTTCCCGCCAGGCATCCAGGCGCGCGCTGGGCAGCAGGCCCCGATCCACCGCATCGCGCACTGCACAGCCGGGCTCTGCGCGGTGCGTGCAGTTGCGAAAACGGCAGTCCGAGGCTTGCTCGGCCAGGTCCGGGAAACCGCGAACCAACTGATCCACGCTATCGATCTCCGGGGTGAAATCGCGTACGCCCGGGGAGTCGATCCAC
>PULL01000261.1 GCA_003550945.1 Thioalkalivibrio sp.
CGTGGACACCCAGTCCGGCAGCGCCGTCCAGTGCAGGTGGTGCGCGCCCACCCACATGTACAGGAAGATGATCGCCCAGAAGTGGATGATCGACAGCTTGTAGGAGTAGATCGGGCGCCCGGCCTGCTTCGGCACGAAGTAGTACATCATCCCGAGGAACGCGGCGGTGAGGAAGAAGCCCACCGCGTTGTGGCCGTACCACCACTGCGTCATCGCGTCCTGCACGCCGGAGAACAGCGAGTAGGAGTGCGGGCTGGTCAGGCTGACGGGAACCTGGATGTTGTTGAAGATGTGCAGCAGCGCGGTGGCCAGGATGAAGGCCATGAAGAACCAGTTCGCGACGTAGATGTGCGGCTGGTTGCGGCGCAGCAGGGTCATCAGGAAGACCCAGAAATAGACGATCCAGACGACCGCGATCAGGATGTCGATCTGCCAATTGAACTCGGCGTACTCGCGGCCCTGGGTGATGCCGGCCATGTAGGTGATCACACCAAGGATCAGCGCGAGGTTCCAGCCGTAGAAGGTGAACAGCGCCAGCTTGTCGCCGTAGAGCCGTGTCTGACAGGTGCGCTGGACGATGTAGTAGGAGGTCGCGAACAGCGCGTTACCCCCGAAGCCGAAGATCACCAGCGTCGTGTGTACCGGGCGGAAGCGGCCGAAGGTGATCTGCGCAATGTCGAAGTTCAGGAAGGGCCAGGCCAGCTGCGAGGCGATCCAGACCCCCGCCGCCATGCCGAGCACACCCCAGATGACCGCGGCAATCGAGAATTTCTTGACGATTTCGTAGTTGTACTGTTCCGACGGAACAGCCGTGGAAGCCGGTATGGACCCGGCGGTTGTTGCAGTTTCCGACATATCGATTATCCACCTTGCCTGCGGGAAACACGGTCTGCCCGGCACACCGGGACGTGAACTTTACCCCAACGATCCTCCAGAAAAAAGCAAATCCAGCGCTGCGGGTATGGCTCTTCCGAAGCGGCTGCGGCGCAGGGGCGGAGGTCTGCGGCCCCCGGCCGGCGAGCCCGGCACGCAGGGGATCGCAACGCCCGCAAGCGCTGGCCCGGCCGCGATCGAGCGGCGCCACGGCGAACCGACACTTCTGCCGAGCCTGTCGAAGGACGCTCGGCCGGCGCCCGTCATTCCGCCGGCCGAATCGGGATGAAGCGCCCGGGAACCCCGGACGGCGGGGGCGCGTCGGGCACCCAGGCGTGCCCGTAGACCACCTCCCAGGTCGCGGGAAGGCGCCCGTCCTGCGCGAACGCGGAGCGATACGCCGCCTCCACCGCCTGCAGGCGGCGTGGACCGAACAGGCCCCGCGCCCTGCCGGCCAGCGCATTGCGCACACCGATTCGACGCAGGTCCTGCAGCAGGGAGCGGAAGTCGGGGTAGGTGACGGTCAGCGTCTCCTGGTCCATCACCGGATCGGCGAACCCGGCGCGGACCAGCGCATCGCCGACGTCGTGCATGTCGATGAACGCGTTCACGTGCGGCGTGGCGCCGGCATCGACCGTGGCGAAAGCGGCGCGCAGCTCGCGCAGGGTATCCGGTCCGAAGGTCGCGAACAGCCACAGACCGCCGGGGGCCAGCGAGCGGCGCACCTCCGCGAACACGCGGTCGAGGTCGTTCACCCACTGCAGCGCGGCCGCCGAAACCGCGAGGTCGAAGCTCCCATCCGCGAGGGGCAACCGCTCCATGTCGCCGCAGACCGCCCAGGGCCGCCGCGGCCAGCGCCCCTGGGTGCGTGCGCGCGCGGTCATCGCCGGCGACAGGTCCAGCCCCGCGACCCGCGCCTTGCGGTAGCGCCGCGCCAGCGGTCTTAAGGACTCGCCCGGCCCGCAGCCGAGATCGATCACCCGGCGCGGCTGCAGCCGGACCAGGTCGAGCCGCTCGAGCAGCCGGGCCCGCACCTCCTGCTGCAGCACCGCGTGCCGGCCATAGTCCTCCGCTGCCGCATCGAACGCGGCGCGGACCTTGCGCTTGTCGATCTGGAACACGTCGTTCAAGCCATCACCTCCCGGACAAAGCCGGCCAATCGCTCGGGATCGCCCAGCCAGGAGGCATGGGCGCCCGCGGTCTGCCACAGGCGGGCATCCGGCCGCAGAGCCGCAAGGGCCTCGGCGGCCGCCTCCGGAACCAGCCGGTCGTCGCGCGCGAACCAGGCCGAGACCGGCGCGTCCAGCCCGGCCCAGGCCGCGCGCAGGTCGCCGCCCGCGAGCGCCTGCAGACCGCCGCGCAGGCCGGACAGCGCCGCCGGGTCGGCAGCCATCTGGGCGAGCAACTCCCGCCGCAGGCGCGCCGGCGCGTGCGCACCATCGGCGCAGAGTGCGGCGAAGCGGCGTTCCAGCGCCGCGCGGTCACGCTGGAGTTCGGCGCCGAAACCCGCGAGCGCCGCCGGGTCGAGCGCACAGGGCCACCCGGGGCCCGAGGTGAACCGCGGCGTCGCACAGACCAGCGCCAGCCGCTGCGGACCACGCCAGCGCGCCGCCAGCGCCAGCGCCACCAGCCCGCCCAGCGACCAGCCAACCCAGACCGGCTCGACCAGATCGTCGGGCAGCTGTTCCTCGAGCGCCTGCGCCGCCGCCTCTGGGTCGGAAAGCCGCTCGCCGTCGGCCCGCCCACCGTGCCCCGGCAGCGCGGGTCGCACCACCCGCACCGCGCCGAGGGCTGCGCACACCGGCTGCCAGATCCCGGGGCTGAAGCCCCAGCCGTGGATCAGCACCGGGGTCGGGCCGCCCCCTTCGTTCATGTCCCGCGCCCGACGGTCATCGCACCCCGCCGCCCCGTACGATGAGAACCGACCGCCCCCGCTCGCAGGGTAGTGTTGGGGTGGGGGCGGTGGCGGCAAGACGATCCGCCGGTTGGCCAGCACCGGGATGAAGCCAGCGCGCCGGGTTGCGTATCATGGCGCATCCTCGACGGCACGGACATCGGAAACACGGGCATGGGACTCCTGATCATCGGCATACTGGCGGCCTACCTGCTGGGCTCGATCTCATCGGCCATCGTCGTCAGCCGGCTGCTCGGCCTGCCGGACCCGCGCGGTCTGGGCTCCGGCAATCCCGGCGCGACCAACGTGCTCCGCGCCGGCAGCAAGACCGGCGCCGCGCTGACGCTGGTCGGCGATGTTGCCAAGGGCTGGCTGCCAGTGTTCATCGTAATGCAACTGGGCGACTTCGCGGGCTGGATGATCGGCCTGATCGGGCTGGCCGCGTTCCTCGGCCACCTGTACCCGGTGTATTTCGGTTTCCAGGGCGGCAAGGGCGTGGCCACCGCACTGGGCGTGATCCTGGCGATCAGCCCGCTCACCGGTGGGCTGGTGATCCTGACCTGGCTGCTGGTCGCGGCGCTGTTCCGCTATTCGTCGCTGGCCGCACTTGTCGCCGCATTGGCGGCGCCGATCTACCTCGCGCTGATCCAGCCCGATCCCTGGCTGGTCGTGGCGATCTGCGTGATGGTGCTGTTCCTCTACGCCCGCCACTACGCCAACATCCAGCGCCTGATGCGGGGCACGGAGCCCCGCATCGGCGAGAAAAAACCCGCCACCTGAGGCCAGTGCCGCGAGGGACCTCGTGGCAAGCAAGCCCCGTCGGGATCGGCTCTGCGCTGCACCATCGCGGCTGAAAGCCGTTCCCGCAACGCCCGTCGGCGCCGTCAACCGATCGACTCGGCCGCAGCTTCCTCCAGTCGAAGTTCAGCCAGCGGCCAGCGCGCGCGTGCCTGAATGCCCAGCCCGCCGTCCACCGCACCAGCCTGCAGGCGGCGCAGGCCGGCCAGCGCAATCATCGCGCCGTTGTCGGTGCAGAAGGCCAGGCGCGGGAAGAACACCGGCACTCCCTGCGCCTCGCCCATTGCGGTCAATCCGGCGCGCAGACGCCGGTTCGCGGCGACTCCGCCCGCGACCACCAGCGCCGGCGCGCCGCTCACCTCCAGTGCCCGCCGCGTCTTCTCGACCAGCGTATCGGTCACCGCTTCCTCGAACGCGCGGGCGATGGTCGCCGGCGCGTGCTCGCCCTTCTGCACCGCGGTCAGCACCGCCGTCTTCAGGCCCGAGAAGCTCATGTCCAGCCCCGGCCGGTCCAGCATCGGCCGCGGCAGGCGGAGATCGCCCGCATCGCCGGTCTCGGCGAGCCGGGACAGCGCCGGACCGCCGGGATAGCCCAGGCCGAGCAGCTTCGCGGTCTTGTCGAACGCCTCACCGGCGGCGTCGTCGATGCTCTCGCCCAGCAGTTCGTAGTCGCCGAGCGCACGGGCGTGGATCAACTGGCTGTGCCCGCCGGACACCAGCAGCACCAGGAACGGGAAGGTCAGCGACGCATCGTCCAGCAACGGCGCCAGCAAATGGCCCTCCAGGTGATGCACCGCGAGCGCCGGAATGCCCCAGCCATAGGCCAATGCCCGCGCCACCGAAGCCCCGGTGAGCAACGCACCGAGCAGACCGGGGCCAGCGGTATAAGCCACCGCAGACAGCTCCGAGCCGTCCATCCCCGCCTCGTCCAGCACCTCGCGCAGCAGCGGCAGGATCCGGCGCACGTGGTCGCGCGACGCGAGCTCCGGCACCACACCGCCGTACACCGCGTGCAGATCCACCTGGCTGTGCAACCGGTGCGCGATCAGCCCCGCCTCGGCATCGACGATCGCCACCCCGGTCTCGTCACAGGACGTCTCGATTCCCAGTACTCGCAAACTCACATTTCACCCCGATCCAATTTCATGGCCCCGGGCCACCCCCTACGAATGAGAGGAAGCCACGGATGAGCACGGATGGACACAGAAAAAAGAGCAGGTGACTGATCAATATTGATATTTCTATGTTTGTCCGTGTTCATCCGTGGCTCGATTCTCTCTTCAAAGAAAGATCCACAGCAGGATCGCGCCGAGGATCAGCCGGTAGACCACGAACGGCAGCATTCCGATCCGTTCGATCAGCTTCAGGAACCAGTGCACGCTGAGCCAGGCGGCGATGCCGGCGATCGCGGCCCCGGCGCCGAGTTGCAGCCAGTCCACCGTTTCCGGCGGCGCCCGCAGCAGCTGCAGCGTCTGGTAGGCGCCCGCCAGCGCAATGATCGGGATCGCGAGCAGGAAGGAGTACCGTGCGGCGGCCCGGCGCGAGAAGCCCAGCAGCAGCGCGGCGGTCATCGTGACCCCGGAGCGGGAGGTGCCCGGGATCAGCGCCAACGCCTGCGCGCCCCCGACGATCAGGATGTCACGCCAGCGGATGCTGAACTCGTCGCGGTCGCCGCGCCCTCGCCAGTCGGCAAACCAAAGCAGCAGCGCGAAGCCGATCGTGGTCGTCGCGATCACCAGCGGCGAACGCAGCGAGTTCTCGACCACGCCGGCGAACATCAGGCCCGCGAGCGCCGCCGGAATCGTGCCGAAAATCACCGCCCAGGCAAGCATCGATTCGGGCGTTGCGCCGTTGCCGCTCATTTGCCGGACCCAGGCGCGCGTGACCAGCACCACCTCGTGCCGGAAATACGCCGCGATCGCGACCAGCGTACCGACGTGGATCGCCACGTCGAAGGCCAGCCCCTGATCCTCCCAGGCCGTCAGCACCGGGACCAGGATCAAGTGCGCCGCACTCGAAATCGGCAGAAACTCCGTCAGCCCCTGCACCAGCGACAGCACCCAAACCTGCAACCAATCCATTCATTTCCCCTTTCTTTACAACCGCTCGCGGCGATCCGGAAACGTACCCGGCGGCAGCTCACATCCCCGCCCCAAGACCATCACCTGAAAGCGCTCGCCCATCTCCCCGGGCAGCGTCAGCATGCGGACCTGCTGGGCCAACTGCATGATCTCCTTCGGGTCGTCCTTGCCGGCCACCGACTGCTCGAACAGCGCCGGCAGGCCGGCACCGAGCAGGAACTCCCCCTGCGCCGCGTAGGCCAGCACGTCGAGACCCGCCGCCTGCGCCCCTTCCGCGACCGCGGTGAAATCGACGCTTGCGGTCAGGTCCATCAGGCCCGGCCAGGCCAGCGGATCGAGCACCATCTGCTGGCGGTAGTAGCCCACCAGCGTGCCGGTGACGCGCTCCGGCGCGTAGTAAGCGCGGCGCGGGAAACCGTAATCGCCGATCCAGATCAAGCCCTGTTCGAGGCGTTCGGCGACCGCGCTCAGCCAGGGACCGACGGTCGGCCGCCATTCGGACACATAGCCATCGGGCCAGGGGCCGGCCGCCTGCTCGAGTTCGCGCACCGCCGCATCGAGCGCCGGTGGTGCCGGGCGGTCCGCGAAGGCCAACCCCGACTCGGTGGCGGTCACGCCGCGCTGCCAGACCCGGCCTTGGCGCCAGACGAAGAGTTCCACAGGCATCGCGTCCAGCACCTCGTTCGCCAGGACCAGCGCGCGGATCGGCTCCTCCGGCAGCCGGTCCAGCCACTCCACATGCACCATGCGCTCCGAGCCCAGCCGGGTCGCCAGCAATGCCTGCTGACGGTGGCGCAGATCCGGGCTGACCTCGAGGATGCGGTAGCGCTGCACCTGTACGCCGGCGGCATCGAGGCCCATGATCACGTCGGCCGCAAGCTGCCCGCTGCCGGCACCGAACTCGAGGATCTCGCAGCCCTCGCCGCTGAGCACCGGGGCGAACCACTGCGCGAGGGTCGCCCCGAACAGCGGCGACAACTCCGGCGCGGTGACGAAATCGCCGTCGGCCCCCAGTTTGCGCAGCCCGTTCACGTAGTAGCCCAACCCGGGCGCATACAGCGCCAGCTCCATGTAGCGTGAAAACGGCAGGAAACCGCCGCCGGCGGCAATTTCGGCCCGGACCTGCTCGAGCAGTTCCGCGGACAGCGCCAGTGACTCGGAGTTGGGCGCGGGTTCCGGTCCTGTCGGGAGCGCTGTGCTAGATTCTGGAAGGTCGATCATCAGCCTGAACCGGAGAAGCCCCGTTGGCGCAGAACAACGCCGCGGCCGAAGACGGCCCGGGTCATGAAGTGGTGCTGATCACTGGCGCGGCGCGCAGGATCGGCGCGGAAATCGCGCGAACCCTGCACCGGGCGGGTGTCAACGTGCTGCTGCATTATCGCGGCTCTCGGGAGGCCGCCGCCACCCTTGCGGCCGAACTGAACGCAGAGCGGCCCGACAGCGTGCGCCTGCTGCAGGCGGATCTGCTGCACTCGCGCAAGCTCACGGAGCTCGGCGAGCGCGCGGTCGCGGAGTATGGGCACCTGAACTACCTGGTCAACAACGCCTCCACCTTCTACCCCACGCCGCTCGGCGAGATCACCGGCGAACACTGGGACGACCTGATGGGGTCCAACCTGAAGGCGCCGCTGTTCCTGACCCAGGCCTGCGCGCCGGCCCTGCGCGAGACCCAGGGTGCGGTGGTGAACATCGTCGACATTCACGCGCTGCGGCCGCTGAAGGGCTATCCGCTCTACTCCGCGGCAAAGGCCGGCCTTTGGGCACTGACACAGGCGTTCGCGCGGGAACTCGGGCCGGAAGTGCGCGTGAACGGCGTCGCGCCGGGCGCAATCCTGATGCCCGAGGACGAGGCGAACATGTACACCCACGACGAAATGGTCGAGCGCACCGCGCTGAAGCGCCAGGGCCAGCCGGCCGACATTGCCCGTACCGTGCTGTTCCTGCTGCGCGAGGCGCCCTACATCACCGGCCAGGTCATCCCCGTCGATGGCGGCCGATCGGCGTCGCAATAGCGCGGCGACCGGCACGGGTGCGTTATCCTGATCGCCGGCAATCCGTCCGGGAGAACACCATGATCGATTCCAAGAGCTTCGACGATCTCGCCCGCCGCATCACCGAGAGCCTGCCGGAGTCGGTGCGCGCGCTGCAGAAGGACGTGGAGCGGCAGGTGCGCTCGACGCTGCACCAGGGCTTCGAGCGCATGGACCTCGTGACCCGCGAGGACTTCGACGTGCAGGCCGCGCTGCTCGAGCGCACCCGCGCCCGGCTGCGCGACCTCGAGGCCCGCGTCGCCGCGCTGGAGGGCAAGCCCGCGATGCCCGACCACGAGGGCTCCGACATCACCTGAACCGGGCGCCAATCCGCTCGGCGGAAAAGCCCGCAGAGAAGCCCACAAACGCCCTTTCCCCCTCGGGGGAAAGGCTTGGGGTGAGGGGGGAGTGCGGCAACGCCTCCCTCCCAACCTTCCCCACAGGGGCAAGGCACAACCGACCACGAACACAAGGAGAGGCAAGGATGCCCATCGCCATGATCAACGCGCGCGCCGTCGAAGGCATCCGCGCGCCGCTGGTCCGGATCGAGACCCACCTCGCAAACGGACTGCCCAGCTTCCAGATCGTCGGCCTGCCCGAGGCGGCGGTGCGCGAAAGCCGCGATCGGGTCCGCGCAGCGATCCAGACCAGCGGCTTCGAATTCCCGCGCCGGCGCATCACCGTGAACCTCGCACCCGCCGACCTCCCCAAGGACGGCGGGCGCTTCGACCTCGGGATCGCGCTGGGCATCCTCGCCGCCAGCGAGCAGGTGCCGCTCGCCGCGCTAACCGGCCGCGAATTTCTCGGGGAGCTCGGGCTCGACGGGCATCTGCGCTCGGTGGGCGGGACCCTTCCAGCCAGTCTCGCTGCACGCGACAACGGACACCAACTGGTGCTGGGGCGAGACGACGGCGCCGAGGCGGCGCTGGCGGCGGGGGCCGACGTGCGAGTCGCGGACCACCTGCTGGACGTCTGCGCCGCGCTGCACGGTCGCACCCAACTGGACATGGCCGCACCACCCGAGTCGGAGCCGCTCGCGTTCCCCGATCTCGCCGACGTGCGCGGCCAGCGGCAGGCGCGGCGTGCGCTGGAAATCGCCGCGGCCGGGGCCCACCATTTATTGATGATCGGCCCGCCCGGCAGCGGGAAATCCATGCTCGCTTCCCGCATCCCGGGCATCCTGCCGCCGATGACCGACGCCGAGGCGCTGGAGACGGCGGCGATCCACAGCCTGCGCGGCTCCGACCACCTGCGCCGCAACTGGCGCTGCCGGCCGTTCCGCTCGCCGCACCACACCGCCTCGGGCGTCGCGCTGGTCGGCGGTGGCTCCAACCCGCGCCCCGGCGAAATCTCGCTGGCACACAATGGGGTGCTGTTTCTCGATGAGATGACCGAATTCGACCGCCGGGTGCTCGACGTGCTGCGCGAACCGCTGGAGACCGGCGTGATCCACATCGCGCGCGCCGCGCGGCAGGCGGAGTACCCGGCGCGTTTTCAGCTGGTCGGCGCAATGAACCCCTGCCCGCAGGGCTTCGACTGCGACCTCGGCGAACGCTGCCAGTGCACGCCCGAGCAGCGCGTGCGGCACCGGCGCCGCCTGTCCGCGCCGCTGATCGACCGGATCGACATCGCGGTGGAGGTGCCCCGGCTGCCGACCACGGAACTGGTCCCGGTGCCGGGACAGGACGAGGATTCGGCGACCGTGAGCGCGCGCGTCGCCCACGCCCACCAAATGCAGCAGGCGCGACAGGGCAAGATGAACAGTCTGCTCAGCGGACGCGAGCTCGACATTCACGCGCCGCTCAGCACGGCCGACAGGGGATTGCTCGAGCGCGCGGTGGAGCGGTTCCGCCTGTCGGCCCGCGCCTACCACCGCATCCTCAGGGTTGCGCGGAGCATTGCGGACCTGGCCGGCAGCGCCGACATCGGCACCGCGCACCTCACCGAGGCGCTGGGCTTCCGGGCGCTGGACCGCTGGCGCCTGGACTGAGCGCGAAGCGCCCCGGCCCGAAACGGAAGACCGGGGCGGGAACCGAGGACCTCAGAAGGAGGCGATATACGCGGCGAGGTCGGCGATCGCCTCGTCGGACAGCCCCAACGCCTGCGGGATCATCAGCGCCGAGTTCGGTCCCACCGTCTCGCCGGCGCGATAGGCCTTGAGCTTGTCGGCGACGTAACCGGCGCTCTGACCGGAGATCTTCGGGAAGATGCCCATGCCCTGGCCCTGCGCACCATGGCAGCTGGCGCAGGCACCGTAGCGGCCGGCACCAGCCTCTGCATCACCGGCCACCTCGGGCTCGGCCGCGGCCTCCTCGGGCGCACCCAGGGTTGCGACGTAAGCGGCGAGATCGGCGATCGCCTCGTCCGACAGCGGCATCGCCATCGGTGCCATCAGCGCGGTGTTGGGGCCGACGGTCTCGCCCGCGCGGTAGGCCTTCAGCTTTTCGGCGACGTAATCCGCGCTCTGGCCAGCGATCTTCGGGAAGATGCCCATGCCTTCGCCTTCGGCGCCGTGGCAGCTGATGCAGGCAGCGTAGCGATCCCTGCCGGCATCGACATCACCGGCAACGGCCGGAGCGGGCTCCGGATCGGCGACAGGCTCCTCGGTCACGGCCACCGCCGTGGTTTCGTCCACATCCAGCCCGGCTTCAGCCAGGATGTACTTCACCGCGCCGGTCACTTCCTCATCGGTCAGGTTCGGGTTTCCGCCGCGCGCGGGCATCGCCTGGAAGCCGTTGATCGAGTGGGAAACCAGCGTGTCCAGACCCTTTTCGTCCAGGCGTCGCGCCCACTCGTCGCCATCGTCGGTCCGCGGAGCGCCGGCGATCCCGGCGGTGTGGCACGCGGCGCAGACGGACTGGTACACCTCGCCCGGCGCTTTCGGAGCCGCAGGCGCGGGATCCACGTCCACCGCCGCCACTTCGACACGCCCCACCGGAGCGATTCGCTGGTCCACGGTCTCCGTGACCGCCGGCACCGGATCACGCTCCCCCAACGCGAGCTGCCCCAGGAAGTTCGCGAGGTGGGTCAGCAGGAAGACCACCACCGCCAACAGCGCAAGCAGGGAGACGACCATCAGGATCTTATTGCCGGTATCGATCTTGAACTCTTGATCAGCCACTTTCTTCCTCCGCAATTCTGGCCGGCTGGGGCCCTCGCTCCGTCGCGTCACGCACGCCGTGCGGACCGGTCGCCGAGTATAGGCCATCCCCCCATCGCCAGGCCATAACCGTCAGTGGGCCACGCCAGAAGTCCGGTGCCTGTGGAGCACGGACGGACGCGCCTGAACAGAGCGTGCAAGCGCAGGGATAACCAACCTGGCTATCTTGGCCGACCCTTTGCTGGCGCTTCTGGCGCAGCGATCTGGTAGAGAACGTTCCGCATGACCCGCCAGGGCCATCCACCCCGACATAATCACTGGACGGCCTCCGCGGCCGTCCGTATCATGTGGGCCCGCAACGCGCCCGTAGCTCAGCTGGATAGAGCGCTGCCCTCCGGAGGCAGAGGTCAGGGGTTCGAATCCCTTCGGGCGCGCCATCTTTCAATGACTTGCAGCATCGTCGATCACGTCCAGTTTCACCACGTGACTCGATCGTGACTCAGCCTCCGATTTACCGACTGTCACCCGCGGGTTCTCCGGGGCGTGTAATCACGGCCCGCTTCGCATCTAGCGGGTTTCGGGAGACCGCGTTGCAGACCCGCCACCTGCTCATCGCGCAGTTCTGCGCGATTCTGGTGTTCTCGGCGCTCTACGCACCGCAGCCACTGCTGCCCGTTCTCGCCGAAGCCTTCGCGGTCAGCGAGTCTCGAGCGGCGCTGCTGATCACCGTCTCCCTGTTGCCGCTCGCGGTGGCGCCGATCGCGTACGGGTTCCTGCTGCAGCGGCTATCGGCGCGTGAGCTGCTGATCGGCGCCACCTGGCTGCTCGCGCTGAGCCACCTCGCGGTCGCCGCAGTGGACGACTTCGAGGTGCTGCTCGCGCTGCGTCTGGCGCAGGGGCTGATCGTGCCGGCCCTGCTCACCTCGCTGATGACCTATCTCGGGGCCAGCGCGGCGCCGTCCCAGATCGCGCGGGTGATGGCGCTGTACATTGCGGCCAGTGTATTCGGCGGGTTCGCCGGACGCCTAGTGTCGGGCGTGATCTCCACGAATTTTGGTTGGCGCATGTCCTTCCTGTTCCTCGCCGCGGCCACCGCGCTGTGCGCGGTACTGCTCCGGCAGCTGCAGGCCGACTTGCGCGTGAACTTCCGGCGGCCGAGCTTCGCGATGATCCGCGAGGTGCTTCACGAACCGGTCTTTCTGCGCCTGTACCTCGTGGTGTTTCTCGCCTTCGGCAGTTTCGCCTCCGTGCTCAACTTCCTGCCCTTCCGGCTGGTCGAGCTTGACACCGGACTGAACGAGACCGGCATCGCGCTGATGTACTCCGGCTACCTGATGGGGGTGGTCACGTCACTGATCTCGCTGCGCGTTGCACGGCACATCGGCGGGCTGGTGAACACCATGATCCTTGGGACAGCCGTATTCCTTGCCGCACTGCTGTTCTTTGCCGGCAGCGCGCTCTGGCTGCTATTCATCGGCATGTTCGTTATGTGCGCCGGCATGTTCCTGATCCACTCGCTCGCGCCCGGCATCACCAACCAGGGCCACGGCGAAAAGCGCGGGGTCGTAAACGGGCTGTACATCGCCTTCTACTACGCCGGCGGCGCCACTGGCTCCTTCCTCCCCGGCTTCCTCTACCAGAGCCACGGCTGGAACGCCTACCTCGCCAGCCTCGGCCTGGCCCTCATCCTCGCCGCCCACCTCCTCCACACCCTCCGGGGGTCGGACCAAGCCAAGCACCTGAAATAAAGAAGGAAACAGACCAAAACCCGGCCCTTTTCCGCCTTAAGGGCCCCATTTCGGGGTCAAAAACGCACGTCTAACGACTGGATTCGAAACCCCATCCGTCCGGCATCTTTGCCGCAGATGGCCGGCACTCGTATCCTTTGGCCCACCACGCTCTTCGGCTGAGTTGAGATCGGCATGCTTCTCGATGAACTGCGCAACAACAAGTCTGCCATCCTGGCTCTGGGTGAGCGCTACGGTGCGCGTCGCATCCGCGTGTTTGGCTCTGTCGCGCGCGGCGAAGAGGGCCCCGACAGCGACGTGGATTTTCTGGTCGAGTTTCCTAGGGGTTACGACCTGTTCGCACAGCGGCTGCCACTCACGGAGGGATTGTCCGAGCTGCTGCATCGGCATGTGGAAGTGATACCGGAACACGAATTGAATCGCCACATCCGGGATCGCGTCCTCGACGAGGCGGTATCGTTGTGAGCAAAGCATGGCAACCCTACGCACGGCACGTGCTGGACGCGATCGCCAAGATCCGCCGCATCCAGTCGCGTGGGGACATTACCCAGGATGACATCCTCTACGATGCGGCCCTGCGCAACCTTCAGACGTTGGCCGAGGCAACCCAGCAGCTTCCTGATCGACAGAAAGCCGCCTGCCCCGACATTCCCTGGCAGCAGATCAGCGGCTTTCGCAACATCCTCGTCCACAATTACCTGGGCGATATCGACCCGTTGACGGTTGCGGCTGTCATCACAACGCACCTTCCCGCTCTGGAGGGGTGCGTTGAGGCCTTGCTGCGGGAGGCCCAAAGGGGGTCGGACCAAGACAAGCATCTGAAATAACGAAGGAAACAGAACGAAAACCCGGGCATTTTCCGCCTTAAAGGCCCCATTTCGGGGCCAAAAGAACCCGTCTGTCAACTCAGACGCGAGACCCGCCGCACATGGCGGCACCGTCCGTCCTTGGACGACGCTTTTCGCGGCCGAAAAGGGGCCGATAAGCCCCAAAACACCCCCTCATCCGGGCACAATCCTCTTACGAATTAGAGGGTTGGCTTGGTCCGACCCCCAGCTCGGGGTCTTCGGTGGGGGTGGGTGGCAGTTTGGCGGCCTTGCGGAAGGTTTCCTCGCCGATGCTGAGGCAGCCGAGCGGCACGACCACCAGCGTGAGCACCGTGGAGACGAACACGCCGAACAGCAGCGAGATCGCCATACCCTGGAAGATCGGGTCGGTCAGGATCACCGCGGAACCGAGCACCAGCGCGAGCGCGGTGATGATGATCGGACGGGTTCGCGCCTTGGTCGCGGTGATCACCGCGTCGTAGAACGAGAG
>PULL01000164.1 GCA_003550945.1 Thioalkalivibrio sp.
ACATCTCCCAGACGCGGCGAACCGCCGTTCTTCACCGGGCCTTGAGGTACAGCAACCGGCCGATGAATGCCGCGCTCAGGATGATCCAGCCGATGGGGTAGGGCAGGAAGCCGGTGAAAAAAGCGGTGAGGGTCAGTACCAGCAAAACGCCAATCACCAGCAGCGGAATGTCCATGTATCTGAGATCTGCGCTGGCTTCAGACGTTCCACCGAAGCGCGAACGTCGGCCGCAGAACGACCGTACTTCCGATGGACGGTGTCAGGCCAACAAGGCGGGAAGGGGAGATGTGCACGTGATTTTGGCGTCCATTCACGAGTTGGCCCGCCGCATGCGGGCCTCGACCCTTGCCGCCGTTAGCAACCGTTGGTCGATCACTTCGGGGTACAGCGCATGGAACCGCTCTATTTCGAACACGTATTCCCGCGCAGATTGTTCCAGGCGCTGGCGCACCAAGTGGGGAAGGCCCGGAAGCATCAGAAGTCGCGGTGCGAGCCTGCGGATGTAGCGATCGCACAGCACCTGCTGCTTCTCATCCTGCCAGTCCTCGCGGATCAGGCACGGAGGGAAGTCGCCGTCGGTCGGGTCGGTGCGCATGAACCAGGCGGCCCGGGGTTTTGTGCCCGCGCGTTCCTCGACCATCTTCTCCAAACGGTAGTTCACCGGCGGTACATAGAACGGCTGCGGAGGTTCCGGCGCCTCCACCTTCAGTTCCGAGGCTGGCATCGGATGCCATTCAGGGCGTGGAGGCGTCAGTTCCTGTTCCTGCCCGTCCACGCAGGTGTAAAGCAATGCGAGCGGCGTTTCGTCCCGAGCATCGAGAAGCCAGTACTCGTACCGGTCCGCGGCCTCGAAAGGCAGACGTGCCGACGTCACCGCTTCGAACAGGCGGTGGGTCGCGGAACGGACGTCATCGGCGTCCAGAGCCGGATGTACGGGGTGATTCTCCAGCCGGCCCTCCTTGACCGTTCCCACCGCCGCGTGGTTATACCCGATGATGCGGGTGTAGGTGGACCCCGGATCGACCTTTTTCTGGTCAGTCCGCGCGCGCGGGTCTCTCGGCAACCTGTACTGAATGGACCAGTAGGCGCCATCCATGCTCAGTGCCCGCGCATTGTCGGTCTCCGCGACCTGCACCACGCCAACGAACGGCAGCAGTAATCTCCTGGAGAACATCCTGATCACGTAAACGCCTCCCACGGTGACTGATTCTGAGTGATGACCCCAAGACCGGGGTTCTGCGGAAGCCCGCCCTGCCGAGCGGAGACGACTGACCGATCTGGATTGATCTTCGCCCTATCGTGCCGGGTTTTTCGATCCCGTACGCGGCGCACTGGCTTGTTCGTACGTCAAACCGCGTCCCTGTTTGACCCCGCTTGCCGGCGGAGTTTCCTGTTTTCGTGCCGCCCGCGACCCCGGCTCGACTCCGAAGCGCGGTGCGGTGCCGTTTGTCTGCTGCACCGGGCTAGCTGTGTCCGCAATGTTGGACCGGCTATGCCCCCGCAGTGTTGGCGCCTAACGATCATGACCCGGCGCCGGCCACCCCAAAGGATTAACAGTCGGGCCACGGATGGACACGGATCGGTTTCAATCAAAAAACATCCGTGTCCATCCGTGGCTATATTTTCGCGCTAGTGGATACCGGCGTTGCCCGGCAGGCGGTATCGCACGCCCGTGCTGACGAAATTGGACCCCCTGGCCTCGCTGACGACCCCAAACGCTCCGGAGCGGTGGTGAACGCGAACCATCCATTCCCAATGAGGCTTCCGGGCCCGGGGCGCGGCGAAAGTAACCTCGACCGGCATGAACACGAGCAGTCGCGACACGGGGCGGCGGCGATGCCTCTCCACCACCGGATCGCGAAGCGCATACGAGGGCCCCAACCCAAACGCAACCGAGGTGTTCAGGTACCGGTCCCACGGGAATCGCTCCCAGCGCAGGAGAAGTGCGGTGTTCACTTCGGCGTGCTTCTGGAGGCCGCGATGGGTGCCTGCGTTGGCTTCCAGTTCGAGACTGAATTTGTCCCGGAATCGGTAAAGGGTACGACTGCCGCCCCCGACGCCGACGTAGGAATCCCGGAATTCGGTTCGTCCTCGGAGGATGGACCCGATGTTGTTGGCGCTCCATTGGCCTCCGTACGCGAAAACGGACCACTCCCCTTCACCCGGATGCGTGTCGCCAACGCGGACAAGCAGCAGGACCAGGACAAGGGCGAGTATCCAGCCCCAAGTGGCAAGGTTGAGTTGATAGCGGGTGCCGCTTGGCTGCGTACCCGCCCCGGGCGCAGCGCGCCGTGCGCTGGTTGGCCCGGGAACGCGGGTTCCCACTGATCAGGCGCGTTGCGAAGCCGCAGCCTCCGCTCCATGCCCCAGGCGTCGCGCCAACGGATAAAGTTCCTCACACTCGGCCTGAATTCGTCTGGCCACCAATCGGAAAATGTCGTCCGCTTCGGCGAGGAATCTCGCGTGGTTGTCGATGCGCAGTCCTTGGCGGCACCAGCGCCCAACGAAGTCGTTGAAGAGCCGCTTGATCTCCTTCTCGCCTTCCAGGAAGCGCTTCGCGGTATTGTTGACGCCCACATCCTGGTGGGTCAGCAGGTCTCCGTAGACGAATTTATTGTTCCGCTCGAAATGCTCCTTGACCCGAGCGACGTACTGGTCGATCAGGTTGCTCGCGATATCCGTATCGCAAAGCTCGCGCTCCTGGATCAGATAGGCCAGCACTTTGGTCAGTTCGGCGATCTCGTGATTCTGACGGTTCAACACATCAAGAAAGGTCATGGCAAAAGTCCCCCATCGGTGGCTGTGGTCGGAATCACGGATCTCTTTTCGCCCATCCCAAAGGCCCTATTTGTCGATCGTTCAGGCACCCCATTCATCCGCAACGCAAGCGGTCTCGATCGCCGTATTCCGTACTCTTGAAAGTAGCACACCGCGGCATCGCCGGCCCAACCCGGGGTCGGACCAAGCCAAGTTATTGTTCCATTGAGAAAACCTCGTCAGGAAACGGGCGATTCGGGGCCTTGAACGGCCATTTTTGGGCCCGAAAACAGGAATTCAGGGAGAAGGAGCG
>PULL01000130.1 GCA_003550945.1 Thioalkalivibrio sp.
ACGGCCATATCCTCACCATCGAGGACCCGATCGAGTTCGTGCACGAGTCCAAGAAGTGCCTGGTGAACCAGCGCGAGGTGCATCGTGACACACACGGCTTCAGCGAGGCCCTGCGCTCCGCTCTGCGCGAGGACCCGGATACCGTCCTGGTCGGCGAGTTGCGCGACCTCGAAACCATCCGTCTTGCTCTGACCGCGGCGGAGACGGGCCACCTGGTGTTCGGGACGCTGCATACCAGCTCGGCCGCGAAAACCATCGATCGCATTGTCGACGTGTTCCCGGGCGCCGAGAAGGACATGGTACGGGCGATGCTTTCCGAGTCGCTGCGCGCGGTGATCTCTCAGACGCTGCTGAAGCGCGTCGGAGGCGGCCGGATCGCGGCACACGAGATCATGCTGGGCACCCCGGCGATCCGGAACCTGATCCGCGAAAACAAGGTCGCGCAGATGTACTCGGCGATCCAGACGAGCGCGGGAATCGGAATGCAGACCCTCGACCAGTGCCTTCGCGACCTGGTCGGGCAGGGCCTGATCACGCGCGATGATGCCAAGCGGCGGGCGGTGGCTCCGGACGCGCTCTGAGCCCGGCACCGCTAGCGGACTTTTCGGTCAAGCAGAACAGACAACGAGGGTTTCAAGACCATGGATCGTGACAAGGCCATACGTTTCATGCACGACCTGCTGCGCACCATGGTCGAGCGCGGCGGATCCGACCTGTTCATCACCGTTGGCATGCCGCCGGCGGCCAAGATCAACGGGCTGGTGTCGCCGATGACCGACCAGTCGCTGACCCCGGCGCACACCCAGGTGCTGGTGCGTTCGATGATGAACGACAAGCAGTCGGCGGAGTTCGACCGCAGCCACGAGTGCAACTTCGCGATTGGCCTGGAGGGCGTGTCACGATTCCGCGTCAGCGCCTTCACCCAGCGCGGGCACGTCGGGATGGTGTTGCGCACGATCCAGAGCAAGATCCCGAGTTTCGAAGAGATCAACATGCCGCCGCAGCTGAAGGACATCGCGATGACGCGGCGCGGGCTGGTGATCTTCGTCGGCGCGACCTCCTCGGGCAAGTCGACTTCGCTCGCGGCAATGATCGGCTACCGCAACCATCACTCCGCGGATCACATCATTACCATCGAAGACCCGATCGAGTTCGTGCACCCGCACGACAAGAGCCTGGTCACGCAGCGCGAGGTGGGCGTCGACACCGAGAGCTACGAAATCGCGCTGAAGAACACCTTGCGCCAGGCGCCCGACGTGATCCTGATCGGCGAGATCCGCGACCGCGAAACCATGGACTACGGCATCGCGTTTGCCGAAACCGGACATCTCTGCCTGTCCACATTGCACGCGAACAACACCAACCAGGCGCTGGACCGCATCATCAACTTCTTCCCCGAGGACCGGCGGCCTCAGCTGCTGATGGACCTCTCGCTGAACCTGAAGGCGGTGGTGTCGCAGCGGCTGATCCGCACCCAGGACGGCAAGGGCCGGGTCCCGGCGGTGGAAATCATGATCAACACGCCGCTGATGTCGGACCTGATCCTGAAAGGCGCGGTGCACGAGATGAAGGACCTGATCAAGCGTTCCCGCGAACAGGGCATGCAGACCTTCGACCAGGCGCTGTTCGACCTCTACGAGTCCGGCAAGATCAGCTACCCCGAGGCAATCCGCAACGCCGACTCGATGAACGACCTGCGGCTGCGCATCAAGCTCGACAGCAAGCGCGCCCAGCGCGAAGAGGAGCCCGACGTGATGGACGACCTGACCGGGCTCTCGGTATCCGAAACGGCCGACGACTTCGTCGCACGGTGACACCAATGGCGACTGCACAGATCGATCCCTATCTGAAACTGATGGCGCAGAAGGGGGCATCGGACCTCTTCTTCATCACCGGCGCTCCGATCAGCATCAAGGTCGACGGCCGCGTCCAGCCGTTGTCCAGCGCGCCGCTGAAGCCGGGTGAAGTCGCGCAGATCGCCGCGGAAATCATGACGCCCGAGCAGCAGGCCGCGTTGCAGAACGACCTCTCGGCCAACTTCGGCATTTCGCGCCCCGATGTCGGCCGGTACCGGATCAACGTCTACCACCAGCGCGGCCAGGTCGCGATGGTGATCCGGCACATCCGGCTCACGATCCCGACGATCGAGGAACTCGGCCTGCCGCTGGTGCTCAAGGACTTCGTGATGCACCGCAACGGACTGGTGCTGATCGTCGGGTCCACCGGTTCCGGTAAATCGACCACGCTCGCCGCGATGATCGACCATCGCGCCCGGCACGAGACCGGCCACATCCTCACGGTCGAGGACCCGATCGAGTTCCTGCTGCCACACCGGCTGTCGATCGTCGGCCAGCGTGAGGTCGGCCTCGACACCCCGAGCTACGAGCTCGCGTTGCAGGACGGAATGCGCGAGGCGCCCGATGTGATCATGGTCGGCGAGGTGCGCAGCCGCGAGACCATGCGCCAGGCGCTCAACTATGCCGATACCGGCCATCTGGTGCTGACCACGCTGCACGCGACCAGCGCGAACCAGGCGCTCGACCGCCTGATCCACATGTTCCCCGAGGACTTCCGCGGCCAGATCCTGACCGACCTGTCGCTGAACCTGCGGGCGATCGTCGCCCAGCGGCTGCTGCGGACGCCAGAGGGCAAGCGGGTGGCCGCGGTCGAGGTGCTGGTGAACACGCCATTCGTGTCGGAGCTCATCCGCGAGGACAAGGTCGGCGAGATCAAGGAGGCGATGCAGAAGGGTTCCAAGGACGGCATGCAGACCTTTGACCAGGCGCTGTACCGACTCTACAAGGAGGGCAAGGTCGAGCTCGAGGAGGCGCTGTCCAAGGCCGACTCGCGCGCCGATCTCGAGTGGCGCCTGAGTTTCGGAGGTGGGGTCGGCAGCCTGGAAGGCGAGGCGGAAGAGGATTTCCGGCTGCCCGGAGAAACGGCTGCCCGCTGAGCCGGAACGGGTTTTCCGGACCGCGCGTCAGGGGGGCGGAAACACCGTCTCTGCCTGAAACACCGGACCGTCCACGCAGACGCGTTTCATCGCGGTACCCTCCGGGGTGCGCACCGCCACCGTGCAGCCCGCGCAGCCGCCGACCGCGCAGGCCATGTATTCCTCCAGCGACACCTGGCAGGGCAGCCCGAATTCGGCCGCGAGCGCTGCGCAGGCCTCCAGCATCGCGTGGGGTCCGCAGGCATACAGTTCCACCTGACCGCGCAGTTCCTCGTTCAGGCTCGCCAGCCAGGGGCGCGCGAGATCGGTGACGAAACCCGGATAGGCGCCCGGGATGTCGGCGCGGGAAGTCAGGCGGCAGGCGACGCCCCAGTCCTCCAGCAGCGGCATCGTCGCGATCGCCCCGTCCGGCAGGCCCGGCCAGAGAATCTCCGAGGGCCGCGGCCGGAACGGGAACGGCACCTCGGATCCGAGAATGGCGCGGGTCTGGGACGCCTGGCCCTGCCGGCGCAGGTGATCCGCAAGAAAGATCATCGGCGGGATGCCAACGCCGCCCCCGAGCAACAGGCGCAAAGGACGCTCGGCGTGCAGCGTGAACGGCTGGCCAATCGGCCCCAGCACGCTCAGCTGCATGCCCACGGGTTGCCGGGCCAAAGCCTCGGTTCCTTCGCCCACCACCTTGTACAGGAACTCGACCCACCCCTGTGTCGCGTCTACCCGCTGTATCGACAGGGGCCGGCGCATCGGCAGGCGCGGATCGCACTGCAGGTGTACGAACTGGCCCGGTTGCGCACGGCTGGCACACTCCGGCGCCCGCAGCTTCAGGATCCACTGGTCGCCGGCGTGTTCCGCGTGTTCGATGATTTCAGCCGCGTCTTCGAGAAAAATGGTTCCGCGGTGGCTGCGGGCGGCGTCGGTATTCATGCGCTGTCCTCCGCGGGCAGGGTCCATGCGGGCCGTCCGGCGACCCAGGTCTCGGTCACCCGGCCGGAAAACGTCCAGCCGATGAAGGGGCTGTTGCTGCCGGCGCTGAGCCAGCTCTCCGGGGTGATCTCGTTCAGCGCCTCCGGATCGAACAACACGAAGTCGGCTGGCGCTCCTCGGCTCAGCCGCCCGCTGCCGAGCCCGAGGATGTCCGCGGGACCAGCGGTAATGCGGGCGAGCGCTGCGGACAGCGGCATCAGTCCCTCCTCGACCAGGCGCAATGTCAGCGGCAGCAACGTCTCCAGCCCGCTGATGCCGGGCCGCGTCTCGGCGAACGGCCCGAGCTTGCTGTCGCTTTCGTGCGGCTGGTGGTCCGAGCACACTGCGCTGATCTCGCCGCGGGCCACCGCGTCGCGCAGGCCTTCACGGTCGCGCTGCGTGCGCAGCGGGGGCATCACGTGGCAGAGCGGGTTGAAATCGGCCACGTCGACCTCGGTGAGGAACAGCTGGTGTGCGGCCACGTCGGCGGATACGGGGAGGCCGTCCGCGCGCGCCTTCGCAATCATCTCCGCACCGCGGCGGGTGGACAGCCGGTTCACGTGCACCCGTGCGCCGGTCTGTTCGACCAGGGCCAGGATGCCGCCCAACGCCGCGGTCTCGGCCGCTTCGGGGATTCCCGGCAGGCCGAGTCGCGTGGATACCGCGCCCTCGTGCACGCATCCCGATCCTGTCAGCGACGCATCCTGTGCCGACAGCGAGACCATCAGGTCGAAGGTGGCCGCGTACTCCATCGCGCGGCGCAGCACCAGCGGGCTGGCCAGCGGGCGCCAGGCGTTGCCGACCGCGACGACACCCGCGCGCTTCAGCGCAGCCATCTCGGCCAGCTGCTCGCCGTGCAAACCGCGCGTGAGCGCGCCCATCGTGAGTACCCGTACCCCGCAGGCCTGTTCGGCGCGGCGCGAGATCAGCTCGACTTCGGCCGGCGAGTCGATCGGCGGGGTCGTGTCCGGGGGCACCACCACGGTCGTGATCCCACCGCGCGCGGCGGCCTGGGTCTCGCTCGCGATCGTCGCCTTGTGCTCTTCGCCCGGCTCGCGCAGATGCGCCGACAGGTCGACGATGCCCGGGAACAGCCAAAGCCCGGAGGCATCGATGCGGCGACGCGGTTCGAAACCCTCCGGAACGGCCCCCAGTGCAAGGATCTCGCTGCCCTGGATGCAGACCGGCGTGACCGCGTCCAGGCCACTGCCGGGATCGATGACCCGCGCGTTCTCGATCAGAATGCTCATGAGCCGCGCACACCCATCACCATCGACATCACCGCCATCCGTACCGCGATTCCGAACGTGACCTGCTGCAGGATCACCGACTGCGCGCCGTCGGCGACGGCCGAGTCGATCTCCACGCCGCGGTTGGCCGGCCCCGGGTGCATCACCAGGCACCCGGGTTTTGCGAGGTGCAGGCGCCGGCGGGTGAGTCCGAAGAGCTGGAAGTACTCGTGCTCCGAGGGCAGGTGGGCGTGCTCCATGCGCTCGCGCTGCAACCGGAGCATGATCACCACGTCCACGTCGTGCAGACCCTGTTCCAGATTGTGATACACGTGCACGCCGAGGTCCTCGACATGCGCCGGGAGCAGCGAGTGCGGTGCGACCACCCGCACCTCGCCTGTCTGCAGGATGTTCAGCGCGTGGATCTGCGAGCGCGCGACGCGCGAGTGCAGGATATCCCCGACGATCGCGATCTTCAGGCGGGTGAAATCGCCCTTGAAGCGGCGGATGGTGAACATGTCGAGCAGGGCCTGCGTCGGGTGCGCGTGCCGGCCGTCACCCGCGTTGAGTACGCTGATGCCGGGTTCCACGTGCCGGGCCATGAAGTGCGCGGCTCCGCTCTGCTGGTGCCGCACCACGAACATGTCGACGTTCATCGCCTCCAGGTTGCGCAGGGTGTCGAGCAGGGTCTCGCCCTTCACCGCCGAGGAGGTGCTGACATTGATGTTCAGCACGTCGGCCGAGAGGCGTTTTGCGGCGAGTTCGAAGGTGGTGCGGGTCCGGGTGCTCGCCTCGAAGAACAGGTTCACGATGGTCTTGCCGCGCAGCAGCGGCACCTTCTTCACCGCCTTCTCGTTCATGTTTGCGAAGGATTCGGCGGTGTCCAGGATCTCGTTCAGCAGGTCGCGGCTCAGCCCCTCGACGGTGAGCAGGTGCTGCAGTCGCCCGTCCGGGGTCAGCTGCAGGCTGTTGGGCAGGGGGCCGGCCTGGGGCAGTTGGCTGGCCGGAGCGGCCACTGGGATCAAGCGCCGTCCTCCAGTTGCACGCGCTCAAGCCGCAGCGGGTCTGGCCCGCGCAGCTTCACCTGCTCGGCTGCGCCAAGCTCGAGGTGGGTGCCGACGATGGCCGCCGCAACCGGCAGCTCGCGTCCGTCGCGCTCGACCAGTACCGCGAGCGTTACCGAGGCGGGCCGGCCGTAGTCGAAAAGCTCGTTCAGTGCGGCGCGGATCGTGCGCCCGGTGTATAGCACGTCGTCCACCAACAGGATGTGCTCGTTGTCCAGCTCCTCGGGCAGTTCCGAGGGCCGTACCTGCGGGTGCATGCCGATGCGCGAGAAGTCGTCCCGGTAGAAGCTGATGTCCAGCTTGCCCATCGGGCGCGTGTAGCCGAGCCGCTGGCGCAGCGCATCCGCGATCCAAACCCCCCCGGAATGGATGCCGACCACGATCGGCTGCTCGATACCTCGCTGCTCGAAGTGGCTCCGGGCCTGCTCGGCCATGCTGTCCAGTAGGGATGCGATCTCAGGCATTGCGGGTGTTCTCCATAAGCCAGCCTTCGAGGATGACCGCGGCGGCGTGGGCATCCAGCCCCGGGTCTTTGCCGCTGCGCCGCAGGCGCTCTCGTCCCAGGTGGGAGCTCAGGCGCTCGTCCGCCCAGTATACCGCCAGCCCGTGACGCTGGCCGAGTTCTTCGCCAAACGCCCGGATCGCCGGTCCGAGAGCCGTGGGCTCCCCGTCAGCCCGGGTCGGCCAGCCGACCACGAGGGCGTCCGGGCGCCACTCGGCGACCAGCGCATCGATGGTGCTGTCGGTGTCCGGTTGGCCAGGCCGCACGGTGGCGAGGCCGCGCGCGCTGCCCGTAAGCTGGTCACCGATCGCGATGCCTATGCGGCGCTGGCCATAGTCGAAGGCCATCACCCGCACGGTCAGGCGTGTCCGGCGACCTGGCTGATCAGGTTCATGTCGATGCCGATCAGGCGCGCCGCGGCGCTCCAGCGCTGGTCGGAAGGCAGTGTGAACAGGATGGCATGGTTGGCAGGAGCCACCAGCCAGGCGTTCTCGGCGATCTCGCTCTCCAGTTGCCCCGGCCCCCAGCCCGCGTAGCCCAGCGCGATCAGTGCGTGCTCCGGCCCCGCCCCCCGCGCCATGGCCTCGAGGATGTCGCGTGAGGTGGTCAATGCGAGCCCGCCGCCGAGCTTTCGGGTGCCGGTCCAGCCGTTTCCCGGGGAGTGCAGCACGAAGCCGTGTTCCGGCTGCACCGGCCCGCCGCGGAAGATCGTCTGGCGGCTGGTGTTCGCGGTTGGCTCCAGGTCGAGCTGGCGCAGCATCTGCTCCAGTGTCAGGTCGAGCGGCTGGTTGATCACCAGCCCCATCGCGCCCTCCTCACTGTGCTCGCAGATATAGGTGACGGTGTGTCCGAAATACCCGTCCTGCAGGCTCGGCATCGCGATCAGGAACTGGTCGCGCAGCCCGTCGGTGGTCGATTCTGGAGTGCGTTGGGCCATGTCTAGAGTATCGGCCGGCGGAGCCTCGGCCTGCAAGCCATCAGCGGCCGCGCTCCACCCGGTCGCGGCGGAAGGCCCAGGTCCGGGTGATTACCAGGTGATCGTACTGCTCGCGCATGCTCTCGGTAAACGGGGCGAAGGGCTGGGCGAGTTCGACGATACGAATCGCGGCCTGATCCAGGATCGGTTCCCCGGAACTGTGGGCGATCGCGATGTCCTGCACCCTGCCCTCCGTGTCCAGTCGGACCGACAGCACCAGCGAACCCGACAGCCCGCGGCGGCGAGCCTCGTCGGGGTAGTTCAGATTGCCGACACGTTCGACCTTGCGGATCCAGGCCTCCAGGTAGGCGGCCTCCGGTGCCGCACGGGCGGAGAGCGTGTCCAGGTAGAGCGTGCGGGAGGCCCGCGACAAAAGCGTCTGCTCGGTCTCGTGTGGCATCGATCGGGCCGCATCCAGGCCGCGGGCGATCAGCGTGGCGGCAGACGGTATCTCGGGAGGCTCGGTGAGCTCCGCTGCGTCCGGCTCCGGGGGCGCGGGTTCGGGTGTCGGCTCCGGCGTGGTGACCGGTTCGGGTTCCACGTGGGGCACCGGGTCCAGCGGTTCCGGGACGAAGGTCTCCTCGAGCAGCGTCGGCTCGGGGCTTCTGGCGATCTGGGTCTCTTCCGCTTCGCCGCTGGCGATCTGGGCCTCGGCCGCGATGTGCTGGGCGTCCTCCTCGGGTTCGGGCGACGGGATGTCGACCCAGGTCACGTCCAGCGTGACCGAGTCCGGCCGTTCGCTGGTGAGCACGTCGAATCCGACGCCGAGGATCACCAGCGCGTGCAGGATCAGCGCCAGGAACAGCGTCAGGCCGAGCCTGCCGCCGTCATCCGGTTCCGGTTGTGGAAGGGTTGCGGACATGGCGTTGAATACGGGGGTCTGACAGCACCGAGTTGGTCAGTATACCCGTGACCGCGCCGGCGATCAGGGCCGCCAGCAGCAGCGGGGGCAACAGCAGCGGCAACTGCGGGTGCGGAATGATCAGCGCCCAGGCCAGCAGGAACTGCCCCAGCGTGTGCGCGAGTGCCGCGGCCACCGCGAGGCCGAGAGCGCTCAGGTGATGCGGGTACAGCCGCCACAGCGGTGCCAGGATCGACAGCGCGGCCAAGGCGCCGGCAAGGGACAACCAAAAGCCCGGACTGAGCAGAGTGCCCAGCAGCAGGCTGGCTCCGACCACGCGCAGCAGGGTCACTGCGATCGCGGCACGCCAGCCCAGCGTGACCAGCGCCACCAATGTGATCACATTGGCCAGCCCCGGCTTGATTCCGGGTACCGGGCTGGGGATTGCCGCCTCGATCACCTGCAGGCCGATCGCGAGCGCCGCCAGCGCGGCGATGCGGCGATCGTAGTCTCCGGGGTCGGCTGTCACCCGCAATCAGAAGTGCATGCTGTCGAAATCGGTGCCCGGACCCCGGACCTGCAGCACCAGCCGGTTCGGCAGGCTGACCGCCATGTCGCCGGGGCGCTCCAGCCATCCGGCGCGTTCGCAGATGTTCTGGCTGCCGGGCGAATGCAGGCAGCGCGCCCGACCCGGTTCGATCCGGATCGTGGTTACGCCTGCGGCGCCCTCGATCCCGATCGTCCGGGGCTCGTTCAGCGGAAAGTGCCTTGGCGCCGCGCCCGCCTGGGTGACCACCAGTTCCGTGGCGCCGCCGGCTGGCGTATACACCAGCCCGAAGGCACTGCCCACCAGAGCCAGCGCCAGCGTCACCACGAGTGCGTCGCCCCAGCGCAGGCCGTGCATCAGGACGCGGGCTCCACGTCGGTGTCGGCCACCGGTTCGCGCAGACGGTATTCCACGTTGCGACGGAACTCCACGCGTGCCTGCATCGCGGGTGTGAGTTCCACCGAGCCACCTTCCAGCACCACCAGCGCGTGGTCGATGCCGAGTTGCTGCGCGTACGCGGGCCACTGCTCCGGCCCGGCGATCATCAGCGTCGTGGCTGCGGCATCCGCGAGCGTCGGGTCTATGTGGAGCACGGTGGCGGATGCGATGCCCTGACTGGGTGTTCCGCTGCGCGGGTCGATCACGTGGTGGATCCGTTTGCCCTCCCATTCATAGCCGCGCTCGTAGTCGCCCGAGCTGAACAGGGCTTCGCCGGCGCCGAGCCCGATGCTGGCCAGTACCCCGGCGCCGCGGGGGTCGCGCAGGCCGATGCGCCAGAGCCGGTCGGGCCGTTGTCCGAGCGTCATCAGGTCGCCGCCGGCGTTCACGATCGCGTACTCCACGCCAAGTTCGCTCAGCAGATCCAGGCTTCGCTCCACCGCAAGGCCCTTCGCGAGACCGCCGAAGTCCAGCTGCAGCCGCGGGTGACGGCCGCGCAGGTGCATCCCGTCGAGTTCGATGTCGGCCATGCGCGGCGGGTCGGCCAGCAGTGCCGCGAGCTCGTCGGCAGAGGGTGGCGGCCCGGCGGGCTCGTGCTCGTGAAAGCCCCAGGCCGCGACCAGACTGCCCAGCGCCGGGTTGAACAGGCCGCCGCTGCGTCTTTCCATTTCCTGCGCCCGCTCGATCAGGGACAGCACCGACGCTGGCGCACTGAACATCTCGCCGAGCGCGAGCAACTCGTTGGTCTCGGTCAGCGGGCCCGGTTCCCACGCGTGCCAGGACCGGTGCATCGTGTCCAATTCGGCGCTCAGCTCCGACTGGATCAACGCGAGATCGTGAGCCCCGGCCGGGTACAGTGTCAGATCGACGAGGGTCCCGAAGGCCTGGAACGTCAGGCGGTCGGTGTCGGGTCCGTCGCGCCCGCAGGCGGCCAGAACCAGCAGCAGAAGAGCCGCCAGCAGCAGGCGCAGGAATGTGCGCGGCCCAAGGAGCGGGGGACGACGAGCGCTCATGGCGCCGCGGCGGTCTCCAGGTGGGCGATGAAGCGGTCGGCGATGTCGATGCCGCAGGCGGCGTCGAGTTCGCGTATTCCGGTCGGGCTGGTCACGTTGATTTCGGTCAGGTAGTCCCCGATCACGTCGAGCCCGACGAAATCCAGGCCGCGCGTTCGCAGTTCCGGCGCGAGCTGCTCACAGATCCACCGGTCGCGGTCGGTCAGCGGAACCGCCACGCCCCGCCCGCCCGCCGCGAGATTGGCCCGGGACTCGCCCTCGGCCGGGATGCGTGCCAGCGCGTGATCCACCGGTTCGCCGTGGATCAGCAGGATGCGCTTGTCGCCCTGCCGGTACTCGGGCAGGAAGCGCTGGGCGATCACCGTCCTGGTGTCGAATTGGGTCATCAGTTCCAGGATCACGGAGACGTTGGGATCGCCCTGGTCCACGCGGAACACCGATGCGCCACCCATTCCATCCATTGGTTTCACCACAATGCTGCCCTGCTGCCCGAGGAACGCGCGGATGCGGGCGCGGTCGCGGCTGATCAGGGTGGGGGGGCAGCACTGTGGGAAATGGGCGGTGAAGGCCTTCTCGTTCACATCGCGCAGCGAAGCCGGACGGTTGACCACCTGCACGCCGGCCTGCACGGCGAGTTCCAGGATGTAGGTCGCGTAGACGTATTCGAGGTCGAACGGCGGATCCTTGCGCATCAGCACGATGTCGAAGCGCGCCATCGGCCCTTCCTCCGCTTCCGCGAGATCGTGGAAGTCGTCTGCCTGGTCGCGCACGGTCACCGCACGGCTCCGGGCGTGGGGCACGCCGTCCGCAACCCACAGGTCGGAGAGTTCCATGCAATGCCCGCGATGGCCGCGACGTGCCATCGCCAGCAACATCGCGAAAGTCGAATCCTTTGCCGGCTTGATGCTGTGGATCGGGTCCATCACCACGCCGATGTCAAGCGTTCGAGGCATGTCTGGCGGCTCTCCCTTGAGGCACTCCAGTATGCCATGATCGCCCTTTGACGAAGGCGAACGGGCCGCAGTGGCCCGTTCGGCTTCGTGGTGGATCGCCCGCCGCCCGGTCCGGAGATTGCGCGGCGGAACGCAGCCCCAAGGGACTTGAATGGACAGCGACACCGTAACCTGGGACCAGGCCGAGCCCGAGGACCTGCTCTTCTGGGTGCAGCGGGCATTGCACCGATATATCGAGAATCCGGACTGCGAGGAGTGCCTGGGCCTCGCTCGCGAGGGGCTGGGCCGGCTGCGCCCGGGGCTCGAAGTTGCCGGCCAGCACGACGCGATCCCTTTGTGCGAGGAACTGCTGCGCGTGGCCACCGCGCTGGACGAGGGGCGACTGCAGTGGAGCCCCGACGCATCGGCGCTGATCGAGCAGGCTTCGCGAAGGCTATCCGCACTCGCGGAACCCGATGCGTCCGAGGCGCAAGGTGGGCTGTTGCTGCCTCTGGTGAACGAATTGCGCGCGTTGCGCGGCGTCGGTGCCCTGATGATGCCCGCGATCGTGATGGCTTCCGGAGCCGCGACGGCAACGGCAACGGCAACGCGTGCCCCGAGCGCCGCGAAGGCGCCCGATGGACGCCTGTCGCGGGCATCGGAACCGACCAAGCCCGACCCACCTCCCCGCCGGTCCACCGAGCCGAAGGCGGCCCCAGCGGTCGATGCCCCGGCCCGGAGCAAGCCCGTCCCGCCGCCTCCGCCAGTGGCGCCCGAAGCCGAACGAGCAACTGTACCCAAAGCCGAAGCGGCGCCCGAACCGCGGCCCGCGCCCAGCGTTCAGGACGCCGAATCCGGTCCTCCCGGTGCTTCGGATACCGCGCGCCTCGCCTACGATCGCGAACTGCTGGAGCGCGCGGTTCTCGCCCCGCACCTGGATCGGGCGCCGGCGCGGCTGCCCGAGGTTCTGGCCACCGCGGTACGCGGGCTGGACAAGGCCTTTGCGCGCTGGCGCCAGGAAGGCGCGGCAGCCGACGGTGCCCGTGCGCTGGCTGACCGGCTGCGCCTGCTGCGGACCATGGCCCGCCCGGTCGCGCTGAGGTTCGGGGAATTCGCCGGGGTCTTCGAGTTTCTGCTGAACGCATTGGCCGATCGCGAACGGCCCGTGGGGCGCGAGGCGGTGCAGCTCATCGAGGATGCGATCGAAGTGCTGCCGTTGCTGCTCGACGAGGTGCGCGCGGGTGGCCCGGCAGATACGCCACTGGCCGACATCCTGTTGCGCGCCGAGTCGACGCTGGCGCAGGAGCCGTCGGACACCGTCGACGAGACGTCCGCGCCACCGGATACCGACATGCCGGGCCTGGAGCAGATCCGCAGCCGGGGGCAGGCCGAAATGGCCCGGCTGGCCGCCGTGTTCGAGTCTCTGGACGGCGGTGCCGGATCGGCCGAACGTCAGCGCACAGCGCCGGCTGGGGCGGCTTCGGGCGATGGGCTCTCGGATCTCGGCGCCGCGCGGGAACAGGTTGCGCAGCTCGCCGACTGGCAGCACCGGGTGGTCGATGCGCTGACCCGCATCGCTGCGCAGGCGCAGGCACTCGAGACCCTGATCGCGCTGCTGCATTCTTCCCGGCGGGAGAAGGAGAGCGCCGACACCGAGGCCACCGGGTTCGGGACGCCGGAAGCGCTGGAGGATCTGAGGCAGTTGCACAAGGGGCTGGGCGTGGCGGTTGGCGATGCCTCCGCGGCCGTTCTCCGGCAGCAGCGTCTGACCCGGGTGCTGCAGGACTCGCTGCGTGCGGCCGACCCGGACAGCACGCCCGCATCCGGTCGCACCCGGGGGCCGAAGCGGGACTGAACCGGGCGTTCGGCCGAAAGCCGGCGAGCGGCCCGCCGCCGCGCTGCCCGCGCGTCCCGGAACACTCAGCGCAGATCGCCGAACAGCATCTGCAGTGCCGCGAGCCCGACGATGCTCGCGGTTTCGGTCCGGAGAATCCGGGGGCCGAGGCGCAGCCCCCGGACCCCCGCGGCCCTTGCGAGCGCGATTTCGGCGGGTTCGAGTCCGCCCTCGGGTCCGACCAGCAGCGTGATCGGGTCGTCGCCCGGATCCGGGTGCGCGCTGCGCCAGGTTTCGGGCGGATCCCCCGCGGGGTCGGCGACCGCGCGCAGGCCGTCGGCTGGAAGCGTCTCGAGAGCCTCCTCGAGGCTGCGCGGTGACGCGAGGCGTGCCAGTTCGTTGCGGCCGCACTGTTCGGTGGCTGCCCGCAGCACGCCCTCCCAGTGCCTGAAGCGGTTGTCCAC
>PULL01000203.1 GCA_003550945.1 Thioalkalivibrio sp.
CGAGCGCGGCTGCGACCTCGCCGAGCTTCCACTAGAGGAACTGCGGGGGTTCGACGCCCGCATCGGCGAAGATGTCTACGACCTTCTCACCCCAGAGGGATCGGCCGACGCCCGCAACCTGCTCGGCGGCACCGCCCCCGCACAGGTCCTCGCCCGCATCGCCGAAGCCCGCGAGCATCTCGCCGAAGCCGCGGTTTTGCAGGGGAAGAGGTAGTTTTTGCACCGGGGAGCACGTGGAGACAGGAAGTATCCCGGGCTTGGGGCGGGGCATGCCCCCCGCCGCAATGCTATTGGTTGCCGATGCAACGAGACCAGGATCGATCGAGGCGCAAGAAAGGCTCAGGCCACCACCCCGCTTTTCCTTCCTGTCTTCCCGTACTCCCCGGTGAATTATTTATTCCAGGTAGGACTCGATCACCTGCCACATCACGTTCCCGTGCACGACCTCGTACTCGAGCAGCATCTGGCCGCGGATGTGGCCGTCCTCGAAGGTCGCGAGCACCCAGCGGTCGTTCAGGATGTGGATGCCGTCGGGCACGAAATACATGCTGCCACCGAGCACCGGCTCGTGGGGGATCAGCTCCGGCTGCTGCGCGAGGTCGTTGCGTAGCCGCACCTCCGGGCGCGCGATGCCGCGCCGCTGCATCGCCACGATCTGCGCGTTGGTCAGGCCTACGTCCGCGGGACGCGGGACCTCGTGCCGGGTGTACTGGGCCAGCCGCATCTGCGTCTCCAGCAACTCGCGGTTGGCCTCGGTCACGTCGCGTTCCAGGCCAATACCGCGGGCGACGTAGATCGTCAGCACCACGACGAAGAACAGCATGAACCCGACCCACGCCAGGCGCTCGGTGAACTTCAGGCCGTCGCTTTTGTTTTCTTCAGACATCAATCACTCCGGGGCCCATCAGGGATCGCCCATTTCCATCAGCAGGCGCGCCGCATCCGCCGCCGCCTGGGTGCGCGGGTAATACTGCAGCACGTATTCGGCCCGTGCGCGCGCCAGGCTGCGATCCCCGCGCTGTCGCGCCCCTTCGGCGAGCGCGAATTCGGCTCCGGCGATGCCCTCGCGCAGGCGCACCAGCCGCGGTGCGAGATCATCGCCGTAGGGCGACAACGGCCGCTCGCGCAGGTGGTTCACGATCTCCTGCGCAACCGCGCGCCCTTCGCGGATCCGGACCTCGGGATCCGCGCCGGTTGCCCGGGCCCATTCGCCGAATCCGGCAAGGGCATGCAGGTAGGCTCCGTAGTCTTCGTCCGGATGCCCCGGCGCATTGGCCAGGAACGCCGCCGAGGCCCGGCGCGCGCGCGTGAAGTCGCCGGTCTGGATGCAGAGCTGGGCGACGCGCAGCCGCCGATCCGCCGCAGTGCCGGCACCGGTGTCCATCCGGTCGAACGCCGCGCGGCAGTCGCCCGCCTGCAGCGCCAGCGTCAGGTCGTCGGCCGGCATCGCCGGCCGTCCATCGGGCACGGTCGCGCAGGCACCCAGCCAAAGCAGGGGCACAAGCAGAAGAAGGCGATGGAACATGGGGTGCATCGGCGGATTCCGACCGTGGTCGCGACGTCGCATCATAACGCGGATCGAAACCGCATTCAGCCGGATCGGGTGCCGGCGTCAGCGCCCGCTGAGCTGCAGACGATGACGGCCATCGGGCTGGCGCTGCGCGATGTTGTCGATTGCGGCCACAAGGTTGCGATCAGCGTCCGGGGCGGCGCTGAGTTCGAGGTCCACGTGGTATTCGCCCGCGGGGTGCCAGGAGGCGGTGCCCTCGGCCGCGAGCGCGGCGCCGGGACCGCTGTCGATCCGTGCCAGCAGCGCCCCGTCGGTGGCTGAGAGATCCGCGCGGTAATCGCCCAGCGGTACCGGCCGCGGCAGGCCCGCGCCGGCGCCGGCCCAGAGCAGCGCGCCGCCCGCGTCGGTGAACCCGGCGTCGGCCGACCAGCGGATATGGGCAACATCCAGTGTGAGCTGCCCGTCGAGCAGCAGCGGAAGGTCGAACCAGGCCTGGATTCGCTCGGCGCCGAGCCCGCCCCGAACGTCGGCGGCCTGTGCGCTCCGGGTGCCCAGGCGTACGCTGGCATCGAGATGGTCGTTCCCGGACTCCCAGCGCAGTCTGAGGCCCAGGCGGCCGCGCAACAGCGACGCGGGCTGCAGACGCCAGGCGACGGACCCGACGGGATCCCGGTCCACGCGCAGGCCATCGGCCTGTCCGTTCCAGATACGGCCGCTCACGGAATCGGCGGTGACCGCGACCGGGAGGTTCATCCGCGCCTCGGCCAGGCGCCACCCCGCGTCGGCGGGAAACAGGAGCAGGAGCGCGGCCAGGTAGACCGCGAGCAGCAGCCCGGCGTACGCCGCGATGCGCTTCGCAGCCGGCCGGTTCATGAACGCCCGGTGGGCGCTTCGATGCGCAACTGCGCGTTGACCCTGCCCGGCTCCGGCCCGCGATCGATACTGAGGCTCTCGACCCGCAGCCCGTGGCGGCTCTCCAGCGTACCCAGCCAGCGCAGCAGCGCCGTATAGCTCGCTCCTTCCAGTTCAGCCTCCACGCCGGTCTCCAGTGGCCGCACCCGGCGCAGCGCGGGGCCGAGCCCGGCGGCGCGGGCGGATACGTCGACCACCCCAAGCGGCGAACTGCCCGGTCTTGCGGCCGGGGTCGCGTTGGGTGCGGCGGCGCGGGCTCGCACTGCCGGTGCCTGGGCCTCCATCCACGCGTGCTCGTTCACGAGTTGCTGGAGCTGCGAGCGCAGATCCGCGCGGCGATCCAGCGCCGGCTCCAGCACCAACAGGAACAGGATCGCCAGCAGCAGCACGCTCCCGGCCGCCGCGACGATGCGCCGTTCGCGTGTCGCGAGGCCTTCCCACCAGGCCCTCACGAGCCACTGCCCTCGATTTGCAGCCTGGCGCGCACGCGGTCTTCGTCCGACTCGGCGGAAAGGATGCGGACCGTGGCGCCGGTGCCCTCGCGCAAACGCCCGCGCAGCGCGTCCAGCCGGGCGATGCTCTCGAGGTCGAGTTCCAGTTCGAGCCGATCCCC
>PULL01000077.1 GCA_003550945.1 Thioalkalivibrio sp.
GTCGCCGCGGCCACTGGAGCCGGGGCGCAGCTATCGCGTGCGCGTGAAGCTTAACGATGTGGCGCAGCGTTTTCCGGCGGATCATCGCATCCGCCTGTCGTTGTCGACGTCCTACTGGCCGCTGGCCTGGCCCGCACCCGAACCGGTGCGCCTGCGCATCCACGCCGGCGCGAGCCGGCTGCTGCTGCCGGTGCGACCGCCCCGGGATCACGAGGACGCCCGTATCGGCTTCCCGGAACCCGAGGGTGGGCCCGCGTCGACCGAGACGGTGCAGATTCGCGGCCAGACCCACAACTGGCGGGTGATCCGCGACCTCGCGCTGGACCGTTCCACCCTCGAAGTCATCGACGACCAGGGGACGGTGATGCTGAAGGAACTCGGCCTGGAGATGCAGCGCAAGGCGCAGGAGTGGTACAGCTACCGCGGCGACGACTTCAATTCGACCCGGGGCGAGACGCTATGGGAGCGGGGTTTCCGGCGGGGCGGCTGGTCGATTCGAACGGTCACGCGAACGGTGCTCACATCGACCCCGCATGACTTTCTGCTGCACGCGGAGCTCGACGCCTTCGAGGGCGAGAAGCGGGTCTATTCCCGAAACTGGGACGTGACGATCCCACGCGACCTCGTGTAGCGGAGCAGGCGAACCATCCGCATGGCCCGCTAGCCCCGGGCGGCGCCGGCTTCGGGTACCATCCAGAACGCGAGCGACAGCACGATCGCGGTGAGGCTGGTGCCGAAGATCGGCAGCAGCATCAGCCCTGCGATCGGTTCGCGCAGGAACAGCCGCACCCCCATTGCGACGAGGCTTGCCGACCAACCGAGGGCCGTGACCATCGCCAGTGCGTACTGCCCGCCCAGCCAGAGCGACATCACCAGCAGCGGCAGGCCGAGGTTCAGTGCGACCAGCAGGTAGTCCCGGCCGCCGGCCGCGCGCCCGGCGGAAAGACCGTAGGCGTAGGCGGCCCAGAACAGGAACAGGCCGAAGCCGAACGCACCCGCGGCGGGCGAGCCGGTCGGCGCGCGCAGCACCGCGGCCCCATGGGGTTCGAGCCCCAACCCCAGGCCGACCAGCGCGAGGGCCGCGCCGATGCTGATGATCAGCCAGAACCAGAGGGTTCCGCGTTGCACGGTCGGTTCGGTCATTGCGGCTCCGGGCGGGCGCGATCGGCATCCGCCCTGATGATGAGTGTAATCAGGGGACCATGCCGGGCCGGGATCGTTCGCGGGATCTCGTCAGCGCAGCCGGCCCAGCGGCAGGATGTACAGCGGTTCCTCGGAGCGATCGAGATTCAGCGCGGCAGCGACGCGGTCGTCGCGGAACGCGCCGATCACGACGGTCCCGATCCCCAGTGCCGTGCCCTGCAGGTACACGTTCTGTCCCGCGTGCCCAGCCTCCATATGCACGTAACGCTCGGCCCGCGCGCCGTAGCGCCGCGCGGTGCGCGGGATCACGCCGGAGATCACCATGACCACCGGCGCCTGGCCGATCGAGGACTGTCCGTGGGCCGCGTCCTGCAGCGGCCCGCGACGGTCGCCCGGCACCCGGAGTTCCAGGCGGTGTCCCTCGGGGCGGTAGCGGTACACGCCGTCCCGCAACTCGGGAATTCCGGTAACCAAAAGATCCACCTCCAGCGGGAAGGTCGCACCCGCGGATGGGGCGGTCCGGAAACCCTGCGCCGGTTCGGAAATCCCCTGGGCCGCCCACAGCAGTTGCGCGATCTCCTGCAGGCTGAGCGGCTCGGGACCGTAGCTGCGCACCGAGCGCCGCTCGCGCAACGCCTGGGTTACGGACATGCCACCCGACTGTGCGGCTTCGGGCAGCGCGATCCGTGTTCCGGGTTCCATGGCAGAGCCCGCGTGCCCCGCGATGGGAAGAACCATCATGACTGCACCTGCGACCCATCCACGCATGCTGCCCTCCAGTGTCCGGTTCTTTCCGGACACCTTAGCAGGTTACGCTGCCAGATCGGTGACGACCCCCGGCCAGCGCTGGCGCCTGGCGGCCGCTACAGCCGGTTTTCGATCGCCGACACCGTTGCGGGGCCCCTGTGTCGATCAGGGCAGATGCCAGCGTGCACAACAGATCCCTGGTTGTATCAGGCCTCGCGCACCGGCAGGCGCAGGACCTCCACCTTCACCCTGGTTAGACCCTGGTCGATCATCCCGAGATCGCGCGCTGCCTGGCGCGAGAGGTCGACGATCCGTCCCTTCTTGAACGGACCCCGATCGTTGATCGTGACGACGACGCTGCTGCCGTTGTCGACGCGCGTGACGCGCACCTTGGTGCCAAAGGGGAGCGTGCGATGGGCCGCCGAATAGGCGCCCTGGTCGAAGCGTTCACCGTTGGCCGTGGTCCGTCCGTGGAAGCGGTCGTGGTAGAAGGATGCGACGCCGACCTCGGTGTGGCCGAGCGCCACGGCCTGCTCGGCCCCCGCCGGGGCCGTAGATACGAGCAGCAGCCAGAGCACGACTGCGAGTAGCGACGACGGACGCTTGATCGCCGTTTTTCTCGCGTCTCTCTGGCCCGGCCCGTGAGCAGGGCGAACTGGCGTGCGAATCGACATCGCCGGAATATAAGAGAAATCTAATGGTGTGTAAACCATTATTTTTGCGGCTTGACGCGCGAGTGTGGCATGCCCGGTGTTCTTCCGCCGCGCAGGTTCGACGCGGGCGCAAGAGAACTCTGCGTCACTCGCGATCGCCGCGGAGGTTTTGCTGGGGCGCGTGACTTGCCGTCCGGCCACCGACGCTCACCACCTGAGGTTCAGGCCGGTGCCGCATGACCGAGGGGGTCCCAATATGGGTTGGGTCAGTCCGGGTTGAAACTCTCCGGCGGGCGCTGGAAGAAGTGCGCGATCAGTGTGGTCGCCGCGGTGGTGGCCCAGAGAAAAAGGAAGGTGACAGAGTAATAGCCCAGCGTCGTCAGCGCGGGCCCACCGCTGAGTGCGAGCTGTGCGGGATCGAGGAACACGAACACGACGACGGTCGCCAACGCCGACATGATGAAGGAAGGCCAGAGTACCGAAA
>PULL01000142.1 GCA_003550945.1 Thioalkalivibrio sp.
ACGCGCGGAACGGGTGATCCGCGTGGAAATGGATCGCCTGGGCGCAACCCTGGAAAACGGCCAGTGGATGTACCAGGGCCAGCCGGTCCGGGTCAGCGTGCTGATCCGCACCGAGGACGCACGCAAGCGCGTCGGCGACTACGTGGCCAACCTGATGGAGGATCTCGGCTTCCGCGTCGAGCGCCTGTACCGCACGGCCGAGGAGGCGTCGCGCATCTGGATCGCCGGCGATCCAAATGCCGGGCGCTGGCACCTCTACACCGGTGGCTGGATCTCGACCGTGATCAACCGCGACCTGGCGGACAATTTCAGCTACTACTACACGCCGCGCGGCCGGCCCGAGCCGCTCTGGCAGGTCTACACGCCCGACCCGGAGTTCGACGAAATCGCGGACCGCCTGCAGCGCAGGGACTACGCCGACTGGGACGAACGCCAGACACTGATGACGCGCGCGCTCGAACTGGCGATGGCCGACTCGGTCCGCATCTGGGTCGTCGACCAGCTGAACGTGTTCCCCCACTCCCGTGACATCGAACTGGCGGTGGACCTCGCAGGCGGCGTCTCCGGCTCGCGGCTCTGGCCCTACACGATCCGCTTCCGTGACCGCGTGGGCGGCACCGTGGTGTTCGCCGTTCCCAGCCTGCTGACCGAACCCTGGAACCCGGTCGCCGGCAGCAACTGGATCTTCGACACCATGATCATCCGCGCGCTCGCGGACATCGAACTGGTGCCGGACCCGTTCACCGGGTTGTACTGGCCGCAGCGTATCGACCGCGCGGAGGTAACGGTACAGGAGGGCGTGCCGGTGATTCGCAGCCACGACTGGCTCACGCTCGACACCCTCCCCGAAATTGCGGTCCCGGACGATACCTGGATCGACTGGGATGCCGCGGCGGGGCGTTTCGTCACCGTGGGGGAACGTCATCCCGAGGGCATCACGGCCAGGACGCGCACACGGGTGTATTACGAAGCGGGTTTCCTGGACCGGAACTGGCACGATGGCACGCCCATGTCGCTGGCGGACCTCGTGCTGCCCTGGATCCTGACCTTCGAGCGGGCCGTGGAGGACAGCCCGCTGTTCGACGCCAGCCACGTACCCACCTTCGAGGTCTGGCAGCGTCACTTCCGCGGCTGGCGCATCGTTTCCGAAGACCCACTGGTGGTGGAGATCTACAGCGATCAGATCTTTCCCGACGCGGAAACCATTGTCGCGTCCCGCACGCCCTCGATTTCGCCCTGGCACACGCTGGCGCTCGGGGTGCGCGCCGAGGCCGCCGGGGACCTCGCGTTCTCCTCGAACAAGGCCGACCGCATGGCGGTGACCTGGATGAACCTGGTCGCGGGCCCCAGCCTGCCGATCCTGGACCGGCATCGCGACGCGGCGATCGCGGACGACTTCCTGCCCTTCCCCGCAACCCTGGGCGATTTCACCGAACCGGGCGAGGCCACGAGGCGTTTCGTCGCGCTCGCGGACTGGCGCGACCAGCGCGGCCATTACTGGGTCGGAGACGGACCCTTCTACCTGCACTCCGTGCACCCGCTCGAACGTGCGATCGTGCTGCGCCGCTTCGAAGACTTCCCGGACCCATCCGACCGCTGGCTGAGGTTCACGCAGCCGGCGATTCCCGAACTCGAGCTGGACGGCCCGATGGTGGTGACCGCGGGCGAGGCTGCCGGATTCACCCTGAGCGTAAGCTTCCAGGGTGAGCCCTACCCGGAAGAGGACATCGAGAGCGTGCAATACCTGCTGTTCGACGGCGCCGGCAGCCTCGCGCGCCGAGGCAGCCTGGAACCCGTCGGGGACGGGTCCTGGCGGCTGGATCTGGAGCCGGACGAGCTGGCGACGCTGGGCAGCGGCGCGAACAGCCTGGAAATCGCAGTGATCTCGCGGCTGGTCGCCCTGCCCTCCTTCGCTTCCCAGGTCTTCGCAACCGTGCCCGCGCGTGAAACCGCCAATAGCGGGGGCACGCCATGACCGCGCCCTCCGCGGTCGCGGCCCCGGCCCGCGGTTTCCTGCGCGACCTGCGGCGCCTGACCCTGTTCACCGGAAAGCGCCTGCTGGCGCTGTTCCTGACCGTGCTCGTCGGCGTGTACCTGACCATCCTGATCGCGAACATGGGCGGACAGGTCGACGAACTGCGGATGGTGCAGATCCAGAGCACGGTCGCGGAGCAGGTTCGGGCCGACCCCGCGTTCTTCGATCTCAGCCCGCAGGAGCGCAACGCGCTGATCGAGCGGCAGGTCCAGCTCGACGTCGAACGCCTGCGCCTGGACCAGCCGTTCATCGTGCGCAGCGTCGATTACCTGCAGCAGGCGATCCGGCTGGATCTGGGCCGGGCCGAGCACATGCACAGCGACCGCGGCGCCCGCGAGGTGTACTGGATCATCGTCGAGCGCCTGCCGGCCACGCTGCTGCTGTTCGGCACCGCGAACCTGCTGGTGTTCTTCGCCTCGGTGTTCATCGCGCTGGGCCTGTCGCGGCGCTACGGCAGCGCGCTCGACCGCACGGTGATCGCGCTGGCACCGAGCTCGGCCGCGCCGGGCTGGTTCTACGGCATCTTCCTGATCCTGATCTTCGCGTTCCTGATCCCGATCCTGCCGGCCGGAGGCATGGTCGACGTGCCGCCGCCGGAAGGCACGCTCGCCTACGCGGCCAGCCTGCTGCGGCACATGCTGCTGCCGCTCACGGCGATGTTCATCTCGACGATCTTCATCTCGATCTACTCCTGGCGGACCTTCTTCCTGATCCACTCCAGCGAGGACTACGTCGAGATGGCCCGCGCGAAGGGCCTGCCCTCCCGCCTGATCGAGCGCCGCTACGTGCTGCGCCCGACGCTGTCGCCGATCATCACCAGTTTCGCGCTGATGCTGATCGGCCTGTGGAGCGGCGCAATCATCCTGGAACAGGTGTTCAACTGGCCGGGGCTGGGCACACTGCTGTTCCAGGCGATCGGACACCGCGACACGCCGGTGATCATCGGCACGGTGGTGATCTTCGCCTACCTGCTCGCCATCACCGTGTTCC
>PULL01000145.1 GCA_003550945.1 Thioalkalivibrio sp.
CGCTGGACGAAATGCTCGCGCCGGTGATCGGCCGCCCGATCGATCAACACGACCCCATCGAGCACGCGCTCTTGTGGGTGGGCGCTTGGGAACTCTCCGAGCGCATCGAGGTGCCGTACCGCGTGGTGATCAACGAGGCCGTAGGGCTTGCCAAGAAGTACGGCGCCGAGCAGTCGCACCGCTTCATCAACGGCGTGCTCGATACCCTCGCAAGGCAGCTGCGCAGCGCCGAGCGCGCTGCACCGCGCAGCAGAAGCTCCGGCTGAGCCAGAGCGCAGCTGTCGCCGTGCACCAAAGCTCGAATGCGCCTGTAAGCCGCCCCCACGCCGGTGCGGCCATCCAGCGCGACATCATATTTGTGGGAGCGGCGTCTGGTCGGGATTTCTCTGCCTCAAATCGCGGCTGGAAGCCCCACGGTACTTTCCTGCGCATTCCTGCGGCCTGACATAAACAGCCCATTCATCACGATCCCATGGCCGACGCCCCGCTGTCCGAATTCGACCTGATCGCGCGCTTTTTCACGGGCCGTGACCGTGGTCCCGGCATCGTGCTGGGGGTGGGAGACGACTGTACGCTGCTGTCGCCGCGCCGGGGTCAGGAACTGGCGGTCAGCGTCGATACGATGGTCTGCGGCACCCACTTCTTCCCCGACCAGCCGGCCGCCGCAATCGGCCACAAGGCCCTCGCCGCCGCGGTGAGCGACCTCGCCGCGATGGGTGCCGAGCCGTTGGGCGCGCTGCTGGCGCTGACCCTGCCCAAAGCCGACGAGGCCTGGCTCGCCGCTTTCGCGCAAGGCATGGGCGCGCTCGCCGACCGCCTGCGCGTGCCGCTGATAGGAGGCGACACCACGCGCGGGCCGCTGGCAATCAGCGTGACCGTGATCGGGCACCTGCCCGCCGGCGCTGCGCTGCGCCGCAGCGGCGCGGAACCAGGCAATTTGGTCGTGGTGAGCGGCAGCCTTGGCGGCGCCTTCGCCGGCCTGCAGGCCGAACAGCAGCGACGGGAAACGGGCGGGGAGCCGCCCGAAGCGGAAGATCCGCTGCGGGAACGGTTTTTCCGCCCAGAACCCCGGATTGCGCTCGGAAAAGCGCTGCGCGGCCGCACCCGCACCGCGATCGACATCTCGGATGGACTGCTGGCCGACCTCGGGCACGTCTGCGACGCCTCCGATTGCGGGGCAACGCTGCAGGCCGATTCGATCCCGCGCGACCCACTCCTCGCCGAATGGCCCGCTGGCTCGGCGCTCGCCGCCGCACTGTCGGGCGGCGACGACTACGAACTTCTGTTCGCCTGGCCCGCCCGCCAGCGCGGCGAACTGCGCCCGCTGGCGTCCGCACTGCAGCTCCCGCTCACCGTGATCGGCGAATTCACCCGCGAACCCGGCGTGCGTGTCCTCGACGAAGCCGGCCAGCCCATCGCCCTCGCCGGCCAGGGCTTCGACCACTTCCGCGCCGATTAGGTGCAGGAGGCCAGCCTCTGGCCGATGGATTTTTGCGGCGCCGGAATGGCCACCCAGAGGACTCGCCTCCCACAGTGGCCCGCAGTGGCTGGCCGTAGCCTTGTGGAAGGCGAGCCCTCTCTCGGCGACCCCGGCGTCCCGCAATCTAGCCACGCCCTCCGGATCGGTGCGACCGCTGTTGCGCGTCGACATACGCATCGAGCAGCTTCCGTATCATCCGCTGGTATTGTGTCTGGTGCTTCGCGGCCTCGCTCTTGAAGAAGTCGACGCTCTTTCTGCTGAGGGAAAGCGTGATCTTCACCCCCTCGTCGCGAAAGGCGAGTTCCTCTGGCGAGGGGAGGAAGTCGCGAATGATCTCCACGTCACCGAGGGGTTCATCCGTGTACTTGGTTTTCTCTCTCATGGATCGTTTTGCCCTCTCGCCAGCAACCTGAGCTGGAACCTATCCGAAGCGAGTCCTTGCCATGATTCGAGCATAGCAGCCTGCGCCATAAAAAGATAAGGCCAAAAAGATGGCGAATCATGCGGCTACGATGGCGCCTCGACGGATCCCGCTTAACGATCCCGCCCGCCTGCTGTATAAAGGCGCCACCCAGCCGAACCGGAGCCCGTGATGCCGCGTCCCCCGAACCCGCCTGCCTCGGTCGTCTTCAAGGACCCCATTCACCTGCTGGCCTTCGGGTTCGGCAGCGGGCTGGCGAAGTTCGCGCCGGGCACATTCGGATCGCTGGCGGCGCTGGTGCTTTATTTCGCGATCATGAACCTGCCGGAGTGGGCCTACATCTCGGTGGTGGTGGTCCTCACCATGTCGGCGTTCTGGATCTGCGGCGAGAGCGCACGGATGCTCGGCGTGCACGATCATCCCGGCATCGTGTTCGACGAATGGGCCGGAATGCTGGTGACGCTGGCCTTCGCGCCCGCCGGCCTGATCTGGGTGCTGATCGGCTTCGTGCTGTTCCGCGTGTTCGACATCCTGAAGCCGTACCCGGCCAACTACTTCGACCAGCACTGGCACGACGGCGTCGGCATCGTGATGGACGACGTGGTCGCCGGACTCTACGCCGGCTTCACCCTGCACCTGCTCGGCTGGGCCTTCTATACGTATGTCTAGAACAAGTCGCCCATCTATGATGTGGTTGATCAGGGCGCTGCTGGAGCGACCGCCAAAGGTGTGAAATGCCAATCGATGCCCATCAACTCGACCCCCTGACCGACCAGGCAGCGCAAGCGTTCCTCGAGAGGTTGGCAGGGCGCTTCGACGTGGCGAGCGCCATTCTTTTCGGCAGCCGCGCCAGACAGCAGCATCGGCCTAACAGCGATGCCGATGTCGCGGTTATCCTGCATGGCGCGAAGGGTCCATTCCTCGACACCAAGCTTGTCATGGCCGATGTGGCCTATGACGTGCTGCTGGAAACCGGGGTCCTGATCCAGCCGCTCCCGATATGGGAAGAGGAATGGGAGCACCCGGAGCTCTTTGGCAACCGTGCCCTCTTGCGAAATATCCGCCGTGACGGGGTGCGGCTGTGACCCTTGGGACTGCAATCAGGGTTTGAA
>PULL01000230.1 GCA_003550945.1 Thioalkalivibrio sp.
GCCGGGATGACGCTGAAGTCTGGATGCGGTATTGGCTATGAATACAGTACGTTACGTCCACGCGGGGCCTATGTCTCCGGGGCCGGCGCGTATACCTCCGGGCCGCTGTCGTTCATGGACATCTACGACAAGATGTGTTTCACGATCTCGTCCGCCGGCGGCCGTCGCGGAGCGCAGATGGCGACCTTCGACATCGGGCATCCCGACGTGGTCGAGTTCATCCGCGCGAAGCGGGCCGACGGGGCATTGCGCCAGTTCAACCTGTCGCTGCTGATCACCGCGGATTTCATGGCCGCGGTGCAGAACGACGACCCTTGGCCGCTCGCGTTCCCGATCACCGACGTTGAGGCCGCGCAGGGCACGATCGACCTGAACGACCCCGAGCAGGTGCTCTGGCGCGACTGGCCGGTCACAGACGCCTATATCACCAACGACGACGGCCTCGTCGCCTGCCGCATCTACAAGACGATCCGCGCCCGCCGCCTGTGGGACCTGATCATGTCGTCGACCTACGACTTCGCCGAGCCGGGTTTCATCCTGATCGACAAGGTCAACGAGATGAACAACAACTGGTGGTGCGAAGAGATCCGCGCGACCAATCCGTGCGTGACCGGCGACACCTGGGTGCAGACGGACGCTGGTCCGCAACGGGTACAGGATCTCTTGGGTCGGCCGTTCAATGCCCGTGTTGACGGTGAAGATCATGCCAGCGGCGCCGAAGGTTTCTTCCGTACCGCCACTCGGGAAGTACTTCGGATGAAGACCTGCGAGGGACCGATGTTGCGTCTCACCGGTAATCATCCGGTGCGTCGAGTGGTTCGCCAGACGCGTTGGTCGCTGGAAACCGAATGGTGTGAGGCGGGGAAACTGGGCGTCGGCGACCGGGTGCTACTGAACGATCATCGGGGCAACGCCGAGTGGGCGGGTCCCCGAACCTGGGAAGAGGGGTACCTGCTCGGATTGTTGGTGGGTGACGGCACGCTGAAGCGGGACGCTGCCGTGCTGTCCGTCTGGTTGGCGGAACCCGCGGCCAACGGCGTTGATGTCGGTTCCAGCCCGCAGATGGAAGAAGCCCTCCGCTGCGCACGCACCTTGACGCATCGCGCCGACTTTGCCGGCTGGATGGAGGTCAAGGGCCGCGGCGAATATCGAATGAAGCTCGCGGCCCTCCGGGAGCTCGCGTTCGAACTCGGAATGCGTCTAGGCGCAAAGGCGGTGACCCCGACGATGGAAATGACCTCCAGCGCTTTCCACCGTGGTTTTCTCCGGGGAATATTCGATGCTGACGGTTCGGTACAGGGCTCGTTCGACAAGGGCGTCAGCGTGCGCCTGTCCCAATCGGACGGGCAGTGCCTCGAGGCGGTACAGCGAATGCTTCTGCGGCTTGGCATTGCCTCCCGGCTCTACCGTGATCGTCGACCCGCCGGGAATGCCATGCTGCCTGACGGCAAGGGCGCCCGGAAATCGTATCCTGTTCGCTCCCAGCATGAACTCGTGGTGAGTGGGGACAACCTCGGCATTTTTGCCGCGCGTGTCGGTTTTGCCGACCCGGTGAAGGCCGCGCGTCTGGCCAGGTTTCTTGGGGGCTATCGACGCCGGTTGAATCGGGAACGCTTCATTGTGGAGGTGGAGTCCCTGGTGCCGGACGGCGTTGAGGATGTCTTTGACGTTCAGGTTCCTGGCATCAATGCCTTCGATGCCAACGGCTTCTATGTGCACAACTGCGGCGAACAGCCTTTACCGAAATACGGGGCCTGTCTGCTCGGATCGATCAACCTGACGCGCTTCGTGCAGCACCCGTTCACCGACCGCGCGCGCTTCGACTGGGAGACCTTCCGCGAGGCGGTCGAGGTGTTCACCCGGATGCTGGACAACGTGGTCGAGATCAACGGGCTGCCACTGCCGCAGCAGCGCGACGAGATCATGCGCAAGCGCCGGCACGGGATGGGTTATCTCGGACTGGGCTCGGCGCTGACGATGATGCGCATGAAGTATGGCGCCGAGGACTCGCTGCGTTTCACCGAGGAAGTGACCCGGGAAATGGCGCTGTCAGGCTGGCGTGCCGGGCTGGAACTGGCGCGCGAGAAGGGTCCGGCGCCGATCATGGACGAGGAGTTCACCGTCACCGCGAAAATGCTGCGCCAGCGGCCCGAGATGGAGCGGGACGGATTCGGCCCCGGCGATCGGGTGAAGGGGCGCGTGCTGCACGCGCGTTACAGCCGTTACATGCAACGCATCGCCGAGGCGGATCCGGAGCTGGTGGAACAGATCGCGGCCGAGGGTTGCCGCTTCACCCATCACAGCTCGATTGCGCCGACGGGCACCATTTCGCTGTCGCTCGCGAACAACGCGAGCAACGGCATCGAGCCGAGTTTCGCCCACCACTATGCGCGCAACGTGATCCGCAGCGGCAAGAAATCCAAGGAGAAGGTGGACGTGTTCTCCTACGAGTTGCTCGCATATCGCGAGAAGGTGAATCCGCGGGCGATGCCGTACTCCGAGGTTGCCGAGGAGCAACTGCCGGACTACTTCATCACCGCCGACGACATCACCCCGAAGGCGCACGTCGACGTTCAGGCGGCGGCCCAGAAGTGGATCGACTCGTCCATTTCCAAGACGGCCAACGTGCCCACTGACTACGCGTTCGAGGCCTTCAAGGACATCTACCGCTATGCCTGGCAGCGCGGGCTGAAAGGCTGCACTACCTTCCGGTTCAACCCCGAGGCGTTCCAGGGCGTGCTGGTGAAGGAAAAGGATCTGGCGAACACCACCTACCGCTTCGCGCTGGAGGACGGCACGGTGATCGAGGCCAAGGGGAACGAGGAGATCGAGTACGACGGCGAGACCCACTACGCCGCCAACCTCTACGATGCCCTGAAGGAAGGGTATTACGGCAAGTTCTGAGCCGGGAGCACGCAGATGACCATCCGAATCGACAAGAAGATCACCGGCTACGAGGTTGCCCGCGAGCAGCCGCCCGTGGCGCAGCCCGCCCCGGCGCCCGCTTCCGAGC
>PULL01000317.1 GCA_003550945.1 Thioalkalivibrio sp.
CGTTGATCGGCGCGGTGATCGCCGGGGTGCTCTGGCAGGCGGTGGGATGGGGCTTCGCGACGATTGTGGCCGGTTCCGCGCGTTACGACGCGATTTACTCCGGTTTCGCGATCGTGATCCTGCTGCTGATCTGGGTCTACCTGGCCTGGCTGATTCTGCTGGTGGGCTCGAACATCGCGTTCTATATCCAGAACCCGGAATACATCCGCGTACGTGGAGCCGGTCAGCCGCCCTCGGGGGCGATGCGCGAGCGGCTCGGCCTGCACCTGATGGCGGAAGTCGGGCGGCGTTTTCTTTCCGGCCAGAAGGCGCCGACGCTGGACGATCTGGCACATCATCTGCTCGTGCCCAGTCGCGTGCTCGCGGGACCAGCCCGCGCACTCGAGGAGTCCGGGCTGCTGGTGGTCACCGGCGAGGGCGACCCTCGCTATCTGCCCGGGCGGGACCTGGCCGCGATTCCGGTGAACGAAATCGTTGGCGTGCTGCGTCACCAGGAGGACGATCCGCTATACCAGCGGACGGAAGGGCAGGGGGCTGTCGATTCGCTGGTCGAGCGGATGGAACGGTCCCGTTCCAACGCGCTGGAGTCCATGACACTGCGCGATCTGCTCACCGACGGCGACCGCGCTCCGGTGGCTGCGACCTGAAATACCGTTCGGGTCTGCGCGAATTATCGGCGCGCCTGGATCAGGAAATAGATTCCCGCGGCGATGAAGATCGCTCCGATTGCCAGCGCGCCGATGCCACCAAGGCTCTGCCCTTCGCTGACGGTCAGGCGGCTGATGAAGACCTCGCCGGTATACAGCGCGTAGCTGCCGATCCCGATCAGCACCAGACCCACCAGCACCAGCCCCTCGTCAATACGTCGCCGACTCATCGGATCGTCCTCACCCCTTTGGGCACAGATAGTCCCGTGTGATCGGGACCGCGTCGTGGTGTTTCGCCATCTGCACGTGGAATACGACCTGGTCCCAGTATCGGAAGCTACCCTCGCAGGATGCAAGATAGAACTCCCACATCCGGCAGAAACGTTCGTCGAAGCGCTCGGCCACCTCATCCCGTACCAACTGGAAGCGCCGATACCACTCGGCGAGCGTCTCCGCGTAGTGCAGCCGCCATACCTCGAGGTCGGTCATCATCAGCGGAGTCTGTTCCAGTGCCGCGGACAGCTCCGACAGGGCCGGAGTATAGCCCCCGGGAAAGATGTAGCGGCGCAGCCACGCGTTGGTTGTGCCGGGCCCGTTGCTGCGGCCGATGGTGTGCAGCAACGCGACACCGTCCTCCTTCAGGAGGTCGCTGAGTTTACGGAAGAATGCGGTGTAATAGGGTTGGCCCACGTGTTCGAACATGCCGACACTGACGATGCGGTCGTACTGGCCTTCGTGTTCCCGGTAATCGCGGAAGTGGAACAGCACGCGGTCGTCCAGCCCGCGCCGGATGGATTCCTCCTGCGCCACGCGCAGCTGCTCCTGTGACAGGGTCAGGCCATCCACCAATACGCCGTATTCGGAGGCCAGGTACATCGCGAGACCGCCCCAGCCACTGCCGATGTCCAGCACCCGCATCCCGGGCTCCAGCCGAAGTTTCAGCGCGATGTGGCGGCATTTGGCGATCTGCGCCTCTTCGAGGGTCATGTCGGGGCGCTCGAAATACGCGCAGGAATAGAACATTCCCTGGTCGAGAAAGCGCCGGAACAGCCACTCGTCCAGGTCGTAGTGGTGCGATACGTTCCGGTAAGCTCGGCGGACGCGGTTTCCCTGCTGGACGACCTTGCGCAGCATCTCCAGCGGATGCCGACGCCCTTGGTCGAACATCTGCGAGAAGTTGCTCATGGTTAACTGGATCAGCGCGCGCAGACCTTCTTCACCCGGGTTCCAGCCGCTTTCCATGTAGGTCTGGCCGAATTCGAAGCCGGGATCGTAGGCAATGCGGCGGATGGTCGCGGGTTGCGCAAACGTGACGCTGGCTTTGGGCTGTCCGGACCCGAAACTTCTCCGGACGCCGTCCGGCAGCTGCACGTGCAAAGTCCCTTCGTGAACGTATTCTTCGAGGAGTCCGAATAGTGTCATATCGTCATCCTTGAGGAATGGTTGGAGAACGGTGGCGCTGCTCCTCTCCTTATCCTAGCTCAACCAGGACGTTCCAGCAGGCCGTGACGATCCAGCAGTCCAAGCAGTCCTGCGACGCTGGCCTGCAGGTTGGCGCGCTGGCGGTCCGTTCTCGCCCCACCCATTGTTCGGGCCAGCGCCGGGTCTTTCGCCGCGGTGGTGATCATCGCCTCGACCACCGCCGACGGGTCGCGGCTTCCGTCGAGCAGGGCCAGAATCCGGATCGAGACCGGGTCGAGCTGCAATGCCTGGTGACGCGGGGTCGGGATCAGCGGCTCGCCCTGTTCCGCGAAAACGCGGGCGAGATGCGAGGCCGTGGGTTTGGATCCAGGTGACGGTTCCACGGTGACTGGTTCCGGCGGACATAGCGTGGCCTGCAGACCTCCGGACACGAACAGGCTGAACAGTTCCTGTGGGAGTGACGCGGTTTCCGGCGTCGTCGGCGCATGCCCGGTTTCGGCAGCCCGCTGCACCGCCTGGGGCAAAATCTCGGTCAGGGGTCGGGCGCTCGGAAAGGCACGGCTCAGGGACTCCACAACGGCTCGAAGCAGTGGGGTTTCGACCTGAAAGGCCTGCCCTGCGGAGTTCCGGAATACGCCTTCTCCATCCGCCGCGAGGTCGGTGTACAAGCGTTGGTTCAGCAGCGCGTCGAGGTCGATCTCGCGGGTCAGGGTTGCCGAATCCCGGCACAGCAGCGAACGGCGAAACGGGCGCAGGCGAAGAAAGTCCGCATACTGCTCCTCGGCAACCAGATCGTCGAAACGGGCCAGCGCCTTTTCCGCCTCCACCCCAAGGGTCGACGGGAACATCGTGTGCAGTTGCGCATCCGCGAGGTATTGCAGACCGTGTCGCGCCGCGCGGTCTACGAAGTCGTGGAACAACAAAGGCTCGTTGGTCTCCTC
>PULL01000204.1 GCA_003550945.1 Thioalkalivibrio sp.
CAGTCGCCGAGAAGGCTCGCCTCACACAACCCCTCTCTCCGTGATCGTTGGACGGCCTTCATCTGGCCTGTCGCGATTGCCGCATTGGACGAAGCAGCGGGTTTTGCCTTACCTCCCGAACTGCGCGAGCACTGCGCGGAACATCGCGGCGTCGGTAGGATCCTCCGCGGTCACTACGTTCGCCCGAAAACCCAGCTCGTTCGCCTTGTCGGCCACGCGTCGCGCCCCGACCACCAGCGTTGTGCGCAGCAGCGCCTCCCGCGCCTCGCTGCCGACCATCGTCCCCAGGTTCTGCAGGCTCTCGCTGCTGGTCACGGTGATCGCATCGACGTTGCCGGCCTGTAGCGCTGCACAAAGCGGTTCCCGATCGATCTCCGGCAGCGTGCGCCGGTAGGCTTGCGCGTAGACCACCTCCGCGCCGCGCGAGCGCAACGTCGTCGCCAGGTGCTCCCGCCCGCCATCGCCGCGAAAGATCACCACCCGCAGACCTGCCACCCTCTGCAAGGCATCGGATTCCAGCAGCGCCTCGCTGTCGAAACGGCTTTCGGGAACGATGTCCGGTGGCAGCCCCAGCACCTCCAGCGCCCGCGCGGTGCTCGCGCCGATCGCCGCGATCCGCAGCACGCCTGGCCACGGCCCCCGGGTCAGCACCTCGGGCACCACCCGCTGCACCGCGTTCGCGCTAACGAACACCGCGATGTCGAACTCGGACAAATGTTCCAGCACCGCCTGCAGCGGCCCCGGATCTTCCGGTCCCCGGATTTCGATCACCGGAAAACGGGTCACCTGGGCGCCGGCCTGCTCCAGCCTCTTGCAGAACGGTTCTGCCTGCGCTTGCGGGCGGGTGACCACCACGTGTCGCCCGGCCAATGCCTCCGGCTGCGACGGGCCGTAGGAATGAGGCCGGTCCGACACCGGCCGTTACCGGTGCGCCAGCTTCAGCAATTCGCCCGCGCCCTGGTCGAGCAGGTCCACCGCCAGCGCGACGCCCAGGGCCTCGGCGTCCTCGCGCGGACCGCTGGTTCTCGCATGCAGGATCCGGCTGCCATCGACAGCGCCGACGAGTCCGCGCAGCCCAAGCTCGTTCCCGTCCAATACCGCGTGCGCCGCCAACGGCACCTGGCAGCCGCCTTCCAGCCGGCGGTTGAACGCGCGTTCGGCCCGCACCCGGTCGCTGGTGTCGCGGTGGTTCAGGCCCGCGATCAATGCGCCCACCTCGCTGTCTCCCTCGCGGCATTCGATCGCGATTGCACCCTGTCCGACCGCCGGCAGGCTCTCTTCGGGATCCAGCCGGGCCCGGATCCGCTGGTCGAACCCGAGCCTTTTCAGCCCCGCCGCGGCCAGCAGGATCGCGTGGTATTCCCCCGCGTCGAGCTTCGCGAGACGAGTGTTCACGTTGCCGCGCAGATCGGTGACCATCAGGTCCGGTCGCCGCGCGCGCAGCTGGCACTGGCGCCGCAGGCTGGACGAGCCCACCCGCGCCCCCTCGGGCAGCCCGTCGATGCTCGCGAATTCGTTGGACACGAACGCATCCAGCGGGTCCTCGCGCTCCAGGATCACCGGCAATTCGAGGTGTTCCGGGAGCTCCATCGGCACGTCCTTCACCGAATGCACCGCGATGTCCGCGCGGTCTTCCAGCAGCGCCACCTCCAACTCCTTCACGAACAGGCCCTTGCCGCCAATGCGCGCCAGCGGCGCGTCCAGGATGCGGTCCCCCTGGGTCGTCATCGTGACCAGTTCGACGTCGAGTCCCGGATGCAGCCGGCGCAGCTCGCCAGCGACGTGTTCGGCCTGCCATACGGCGAGCGGGCTCTTGCGGGTGGCGATGCGAAGCAGCGATTTCATGGGCGTCACACTCTGGCAGCCGCATGGCGGCACGGGTTGAGCCGGCGATTATAGCCACCTCGTCCAATCGCGTTTGCCCCGACCCGTCTCCGAAGGCCACTTGGCCCCGATGCTATACTCGCCCCCGTCCGTTCCCAGCCCGAGATCCCGCAATGCCGAAGGACCCCGCCTCCCCACCCGATGCGAACCCCGGCGCCAAGCTCTGGGGCGGCCGCTTCAGCGAGGCCACCGACGCCTTCGTCGAGGAATTCACCGCATCGGTGGGATTCGACCGCCGGCTGTACGCGCAGGACATCGCCGGTTCCATCGCCCACGCGACGATGCTCGCGGCGGTGGGTGTGCTCACGCAGGAAGAAGCCGACGCGATTACCGCAGGTCTCGAGGAGATCCGCACCGAGATCGAATCCGGCGCGTTCGAGTGGAGTGTCGCGCGCGAAGACGTGCACATGAACGTCGAGGCGCGCCTGATCGAGAAGATCGGCGAGACGGGCAAGAAACTGCACACCGGTCGCTCGCGCAACGACCAGGTCGCGACCGACATCCGCCTGTGGCTGCGCGACGCGATCGACGGGCTGATCGCGCAGATCCGCCAGTACCAGCACGGCCTGCTGGACCTCGCCGAGCGCGAGCACGCGACGGTGATGCCCGGCTTCACCCACCTGCAGACCGCGCAGCCGGTCACCTTCGGGCATCACATGCTCGCGTGGTACGAAATGCTCGACCGCGATGCCGAACGGCTGGCCGACTGCCGGCGCCGCGTGAACCGCCTCCCGCTCGGCGCGGCCGCGCTGGCCGGCACGTCGTACCCGCTGGACCGCGAACTCACCGCGCGCCTGCTCGGTTTCGACGGCGTCTGCCGCAACTCGCTGGACGCGGTCAGCGACCGCGATTTCGCGATCGAGTTTGCGTCCTGCGCGGCGCTGATCATGATGCACCTGTCGCGCCAGGCCGAGGAGCTGATTCTCTGGACCAGTGCGCAGTTCGCGTTCATCGACCTGCCGGACCGCTACTGCACCGGTTCCTCGATCATGCCGCAGAAGAAGAACCCGGACGTGCCGGAACTGGTCCGCGGCAAGACCGGCCGCGTGTACGGGCACCTGGTTGGGCTGCTGACGCTGATGAAGGGCCAGCCGCTCGCGTACAACAAGGACAACCAGGAAGA
>PULL01000202.1 GCA_003550945.1 Thioalkalivibrio sp.
ACCGGCGCGAGCCCAGGCGTGCAGGACAGGCACTTCTGGCTGCCTGAGTAGACCGCGTCGATACCCCAGTCATCGACGTACAGGGGGCTGCCGCCGAGCGAAGTGACCGCATCGACGATGCTCAGGCAGCCGTGCCTCCGGGCCAGTTCGCACAACGCCTTTACGTCCGAACAGGCGCCGGTCGAGGTCTCCGCGTGCACGAACGCGAGAACGCGGGCATCCGGGTTCGCCTGCAGCGCAGACTCGACCTTGTCCGGGCTCACCGGCTTTCCCCAGTCGTCCTCGACAACCACCGGGATGCCGCCGAAGCGCTCGATGTTTTCCTTCATGCGCCCGCCGAACACGCCGTTGATGCAGACGATGACCTTGTCGCCGGGCTCGACCAGGTTCGCGAAGCAGGTCTCCATGCCAGCGGATCCGGGCGCCGAGACCGGCAGCGTCAGCGCGTTGCCGGTCTGGAACGCGTACTGCAGCAAGCCCTTCATGTCTTCCATCATCCCGACGAAGACCGGGTCCAGATGACCGATGATCGGCCGGCTCATCGCGGCCAGCACGCGGGGGTTGATATCGGAGGGTCCCGGGCCCATCAGGGTGCGCACGGGCGGGAAAAAGGAACGATAGGTCATCGGCGATACCTTCGTGATGGATTCGGCAGGAAAGCGAGGGGGGCGCGGCCAGCGCCTGCGCCCCCCTTGCCAGGTCCAGATGAAACGCCGGCTCAGGCCCGGCCCATCACCGAAAAGCTCTTGATGAACGGGCCAGCCATGCGCGGATCCTTGAGCATGCCCTTGTAGTCGCCCACGACGAACTTGATCTTGCCGGTGGTGAAGGCGGCGCCGAGACCCATCATTCCGGGTGGGCTGGCCATCCACTTGCCCCACTGCTCCGCGCTGGCGCGCAGATCCCAGTTCAGCGTTTCGCCGCCGTACGCGCCGGCGCCGGTCGCCTTGCCATTCTCTACCGTGATCACGCCGCGCGGCTTGTCTTCCCCGGGAAAGCCGTAGCCGATCACGCTGTTGAAATTGATTTTCGCGAGTGCGTCAGCGAGCTCCGGTTCCGCGTTCCACTGCTCCTTGAAGCTCTGCATCCACTCTTCACTGAATAGATCCGCCATCGGTGTGTCCTCCCATGATCTTATTGTTCGTTGCCCGGCCGCCGGATGATAAAAGAAACGCACCCGTCATCCCAACCGGGTGCGTTTCCCAACCTTGTGGTTGCTTCAGACGGCGGTGAGCAGGTCGCGCACGCGCTCGAGCCGGGAGCGCACGTCGTTGGCGAGGGTCTCCACGCCTTCCTTTTCCACCAGGCTCATCACCGCCGCGGGGTCCATGAATCCGACGGTGACCTTGCCGTCTTCCTCTTCGCGAACCACCACGTTGCAGGGGAGCAGCAGCCCGATGTCCGGGTCTGCCTCCAGCGCCTGGTTCGCAAGCTTCGGGTTGCAGGCGCCGAGGATGTGGTAGGGGCGGCGGTCGAGGTCCAGCTTTTTCTTCAGAGTGCCGGCGACGTCGATCTCGGTCAGCACGCCGAAGCCCTCGGTCTTCAGCGCCTCGGTCACGCGCGCGATGGCCTCGGGGACAGTGGTCTTCAAGGTCACGTTGAATCCGTACATGGGGCTACCTCCAGGTTCTGTTCGGTGATGAAACGGCTCGAATCGTGGCAGGGTCTTCCGCCGGTGTCGACTCTCACGCACTACACTTCGGGGAACCACCGGGCCGCCAATCGGTGACGTGCCCGCCACCCTGAAGGAGGACTATATGGCCGACCACGTGTACAAGACCATTGAACTGACCGGCTCCTCGACCACCGGCAGCGACGACGCGATCCGCACCGCGATCGCTCGCGCCGCGCAGACGCTGCGCAACATCGACTGGTTCCAGGTCGTCGAGACCCGTGGGCATATCGTCGACGGCGCGATCGCGCACTGGCAGGTGACCCTGAAGGTCGGGTTCCGGATGGACGATCCGGGTTGAGCGGATACCTCCCTCGCGTGCAGGAGGCGGGTCCTCTCGCCGACCGGCCCGTTTCAGATGCGCAGCGCCTGGCGCCGCCGCTGGGCCCAGACGATCATTCCCAGCACCAGCAACGCGGGAACGAAGAACCACTCCTGCGCCGGCCGGTCGGCCTGCACGAACACCGCGGTGACCTGTGAGCCGCCTTCCAGCCCCAGGCGCTCGGCGGCGCTGCCGAAGCGCACGAAGCTGATGTTCACCTGGTCGCCGAAGATCATCAGCCCGAGCCCGGTCGCGGTCAGGCGCTCGCGCCCGGGTGCCGGGTCGCCCAGCGGGAGCATCACCCTGCGCACCACTTCCTGCCCATCGAGATCGTAGCCGGTGACCTCAAGGCGCAGATGTCCGCCCGCCGGTATCGCTTCGGCCACCGCCTCGATCTCGGTCGGTGGCAGGGTCTTCAGCGGGTCGTGCAGCCGGTCCATCCAGAAGCTCGGCACCAGCAGCGTCAGCGCGACCAGCAGCAGCACTGCCGTCTCCCAGACCCGGTTGCGTACCAGGAAGTGGTGCTGTGTCGCAGCGGCAAAGACCAGTATCCCCGCCAGCGAGCCGAAGAACGTCAGTGCGAGCTGCCAGAGGCTGTCGACGCCGATCAGCAGCAACTGCGTGTTGAACATGAACACGAAGGGCAGGGTGACCGTGCGCAGGCTGTACCAGAACGCTTGGATGCCGGTGCGGATCGGGTCGGCCCTCGCCACGGCGGCGGCCGCAAAGGAGGCCAGCCCCACCGGCGGTGTCACGTCCGCCATGATCCCGAAATAGAACACGAACAGGTGCGCGGCGATCAGCGGGATCAGCAGGTCGTTCTGCGCGCCCAGGTCGACGATCACCGGCGCCATCAAGGTCGCGACGATGATGTAGTTCGCGGTGGTGGGTAGCCCCAGGCCCAGCACCAGGCAGATCACCGCCGTCAGCAGCAGCATCAGCAGCAGGTTGCCGCCTGAGAGCAGCTCGACCAGGTCGGTCATCACCAGGCCGATCCCGGTCATCGCCACGG
>PULL01000134.1 GCA_003550945.1 Thioalkalivibrio sp.
ACCTTCGTGAGTTTGGTCATGTTCGTCTCCTAAGTGAATATCAGCGATTGCAGAACCATGCTGACCGCCAACCAGCGGAAGCGGAACGAAACCGCCCGACAATTCCCTGCGGCTTCAACATGATGCTATCCATAAAAACGCGTTTTGTCCAAGCTTCCGGAGCCACGATCCAACAAAATAGACGGCGATCGGGCTCGCGATTCCTTCTCCCCGATCACCGATGAAGCCCCATTCAGTGGTGGTGGCCACCGGGCCCATGCACGTGCCCGTGATCCAGTTCCTCGTCGGTGGCGTCTCGAACGTCCACCACGGTGACGTCGAAGGTCAGGGTTTCGCCGGCCAGCGGATGGTTGGCGTCCACGGTCACGTGTTCGGGGTCGACACCGGTTACGGTCACGATCTGGGCTGCGCCCTGTTCGGACATGGTCTGGAACTGCATGCCCACCTTCACGTCTTCGGCGTTCTCGAACATCTTCCGCGGCACCGCCTGACTCAAAGAATCGTCACGCTCGCCATAGGCGTCTGCGGGCGGGATGGTCACTTTCACAGTATCACCCGCAGATTTGCCCTCCAGTGCCGATTCCAGCCCGGAGATGATGTTGTGGTGGCCCTGCAGATAGGCCAGCGGCTCACGCCCGGATGAGGAGTCGAGTACCTGCCCCTGGTCGTTGGTCAGGGTGTAGTCGATGGAGACGACCTTGTTTGTGGCAATTTGCATCCTGTATCCCGGTTTATGGTTCAACGGTCGGCCAGTCTACGTGCATACCATGCCGCACACCAAGAACCGGGCCGGATCGCCGAGGGGATTCGCCTCCCGCGAAATGGCCAAGCGCGGCTCCGTTGCAGGCTCGCCTTCCGGCGATTGGGGGGATCTCTGGCGCAGTGTCGTCGAGAGGGCTCGCCCACCGAAGGCCGTGACCGGCCCGGATTGCTCTCAGCCCGCGTACCGGTCCTTCAGGCGTGCGTACTGCAACGCCGAGTACTCCAGGTACTCGCTCTCATCGTCGGTCAGCGGCCGGATTTTTCGAGCCGGGCTGCCGCGCCACAGGAAGCCGCCATCCAGATGCTTGCCCGGGGGCACCAGACTGCCGGCAGCCAGCATCGCGCCGGACTCGATCACCGCGCCGTCCATCACGATGCTGCCCATCCCGATCAGGCAGCGGTCCTCGATGGTGCAGCCGTGCAGGATCACCTTGTGTCCCACGGTGACCTGATCACCCACGGTCAGCGCATGGCCTCCCGGCGCGAAACGGCTATCGTGAGTGACGTGCAGTACCGATCCGTCCTGGATGTTGGTTTTTGCGCCGATCACGATGCGGTGGATGTCTCCGCGCAGCACGCACATCGGCCAGACCGAACTGTGGGCCCCAATGTGAACATCCCCCAGCACCAGCGCGGTGTCGTCCACCCAGGCGGTGGAATGCAGCGCAGGGCGAAAATCGCCGAAATCACGGATCATCCGGGGAGATTAGCCCAGAAGCCACGCTCGACGCACCCCTGACAGTTAGGGGGGAGGACGGTCAGCAGATGCGCGGCAGCTGCTCGCCGGAGATCCAGTCGACGTTGCGTCGCCCGCCAAAACTGGTTTCCATCTGCACGAACGCGTGCTCGTCGGCGATCACCTCGCCGATGATCGCGGCGTCGCGGCCCAGAGGGTGCGCGCGCGTTGCCGCCAGCAACCGCTCGGCCGACTCTGGCGGGCAGATCGCGACGACCTTGCCTTCGTTCGCGACGTAGAGCGGATCGAGGCCGAGCAGTTCACAGGCGGCATCGACCTCTCCGCGCACCGGGATGTCGTCCTCGCGGATGGTCATGCCAACGCCCGATTGCCGGGCGATCTCGTTCAACGTCGCCGCGAGCCCGCCACGGGTCGGATCGCGCAGACAGTGGATGTCTGGAGCCGCGTCGACCATGGCTCCGATCAAACCGTGCAGCGCGGCGGAATCGGACTCGATGGTGGTACTGAAGCTCAGGTTTTCGCGCAGCGACATGATCGCGACGCCGTGGTCGCCGAGAAAGCCGCTGACCAGGATCCGGTCACCGGGCCGCGCACGGTCGCCCGAGATCTCGATGCCTTCGGGCACCACGCCGACGCCGGTGGTGTTGATGAACACGCCGTCGCCCTTGCCGCGTTCGACCACCTTGGTGTCGCCGGTGACGATCGGCACGCCCGCCGCCTTCGCTGCCGCCGCCATCGAGTCGACGATGCGCTTCAGATCGGCGAGCGGAAAGCCCTCTTCCAGGATGAAGCCGGCGGAGAGCCACAGCGGGCGCGCACCGCTGGTCGCGACGTCGTTGATCGTTCCGTGAACGGACAGGCTGCCAATGTCACCGCCTGGGAAGAACAGCGGCGACACCACGTGGCTGTCGGTCGCCATCACGATGCGGCCCTCGGGCTGCGTCAGCAGTGCCTGGTCGTTGGCCTGACGCAGGTAGGGGTTGTCGAACGCCTGTTGGAACAGCTCGTCGATCAACTGCGCCATCGCGCGGCCGCCACCGCCGTGGGAGATCTCGACCTTGCCGTTCTTCAGATCCAGTGGGCGGATGTAACCGCGCTTCACCACCTTGGGGTTCGCGCTCACGATGCCTCGGCGACCGGCTCTGTCTTCGTGAACTGACCGTAGGTGTAATAGGCCGCACAGGCGCCCTCGGCCGAGACCATGCACGAGCCGAGCGGGTTATCCGGCGTGCAGACGGTGCCGAAAACCTTGCAGTCCTGCGGCTGCTTCACACCGCGCAGGATCGCGCCGCACTCGCAGGCCTTGTGATCGGGCACTGAGCGGTACGGGAGATCGAAGCGGACCTCGGCGTCGTACTCCTTGTAGGCATCGCGGATGCGCAGCGCGCTGTAGGGCACCTCGCCCAGCCCGCGCCACTCGAAGCGGTCACGCAGTTCGAATACCTCAGCGACCAGTGCCTGCGCCTTCAGGTTGCCTTCGCGGGTCACCGCGCGGCTGAACTGGTTTTCCACCTCGGCGCGTCCTTC
>PULL01000153.1 GCA_003550945.1 Thioalkalivibrio sp.
CGAAAGCCTTCGAAGGTGGTGATCCCGTAGGCACGGATCCGGTTCTCCCGCACCGCGCGTTCCAGCAATTCAAACACCGGCTCGAGCTTGCGGTTGGTCATCTCCTTGCCGATTTCCGGGATGTGCACCTCGGGCTGATCGACGAGGAAGGCGTCGAGGGTCTCGACCCCGATCAGGCTGCGCGACAGCTCGATCTGGTAGTTGATGTACTCCGGCGTGAGCAGGTGCGCACCTTTCGCGAGGTGCTCGCGCTCGCCAAGGCCCTGCGCGACGATCTCGCGCTCGAACCAGGCGTTCATGTCCTCCGGCGGGCCGCCGCGGAGCGTGAGAAAACCGCCCTTGCTGATCAGGAACATCGCCTCGCGCGGCACGCCCGCGGCCAGCGCGGCGCGCACACCGGCACCGACCGCAGCCAGGGATCGGCCGTAGCGGTAGTGCGCCGCAGTGTCGATCACATTGATTCCAGACGTGAGCGCCCGCGCAACGATCGCGCTGATCCGGGCGTCGACCTCGGGGGTGGCCGCGCCACCGAAGGTGCCGATCCCCAGACTCGACAGGCGCATCTTGACCCGCAGGTACTCGCTGTAATGACCCTCGGCCACGCGACCCGCGGCGGTGTGCTCGTCCGCGTAGGCGCGGGTCGCCTTCGCGTTCGCGTAGCCCGGAACCAGACTCTGTGAAGCCTCCATAAGCGTCCTCGTTGTGCTGCGGGGATCCTAAGCAACCCCGGCGCGCAGGAAAAATGCGCCCGCGTCCAGTGGGCGAAGCGGGTCAGCGGCTCAACCGCAGGTAGATTTCCGGAAGCCGGCGCGGCAGTTCGTCCACCCGGTCGACAATGGTGTAGTGGCCGGGTCCGAAGATCGCCGGCAGGTAATCCTGTCCGCTGGGGTCCAGGGTGATGCAGAAGGGATGCACGCCCGCGTCGAGCGCCTCCTTCATCGCCATGCGCGTGTCCTCGTGCAGGTAGCGGGCATCGCCGCCGTCGTCGTAGTCGGCCGGGCGGCCATCGGACAGGATCAGCAGCAGGCGGTGCTGGCTCGACACCCGCTGCATCGCGCGGGTCGAATGGCGGATGGCCGCGCCCATGCGCGATGCGAGACGCCCCGAGATGCCGGCGATGCGTCCGCGCACGGTGTCGTCCAGCGGCTCGGAGAAGTCCTTAAGCCAGTAGTAGTGCACCTGGTCGCGCTGCTTGGAGGCGAAGCCCGAGATCGCGAACGGGTCGCCGATACGGTCGATCGCCTCGGCGAACAGCATCAGCCCGGAACGCACACGCTCGACGATCTTGCCCTGCCCGCCCGGGTGCCGCGCCATGATCGACGTCGACATGTCGGCCAGCAACAGGACCGCGGTGTCACGGTGCTGCACCGTGCGGCGGCGGTAGATGAACGCCTTCGGCGACAGCCCCGCGCGCTTGTCGGCGACGAAGTCGGTGACGGACTCGGTGTCGAGCTCATCACCGTCGAGTTGCCGGCGCAGCGGTGCCATGCGCATCGGCCGCTGCATCTCGAGGCCACGGGGCAGGCGCTTCAGGGTATCCGCGTGCGCGGCGAGAATCGCCTCGGCATTGCCCGCGTCCTGCTCGTCCAGCACCCGCTCGTTCAGGTTCACCCAGTCGCTGATCATGCGCTGCTCGCGGTAGTCCCACTCGGGATAGGGAATGCCACCGGTCCGCGGCTGCCACGCGACCCCGCGCTTGGCCACCTGCGCGGGTTGCGGAATGCCCACCCCGATGCGCCCGCCCGACCCCGAGGTTTCCTCGCGCGGCATGTTGATGTCGGCGTCGGGATCCTTCTGCACGCCGGCCGGATCCTGCTCGGGGGCCTCTTCCTGCTTCTCGCGCTCGAAGCGGTGCTCCTCGTGGGCATCCCCAACATCGCGGAAGTCACCGAGGTCACCGTCGCGCAGCCGCTGCGGGTACACGGGCCGCGCGGCGTTCAGCGACAGCCCGGGCAGATAGGCTTCCTGGCGCTCGTCGATCCCGATCTCCGGGAACTCGGGATCGTCGAACAGGCGCTCGGCCACCTCCCAGGCATCGATCACGGTGGCCTCCGGGTCCAGCATGCGCGCGAGTCGGGGATCCAACCGCCGGCCCGCCTCCGCGCGGCCTGGCTCAGCGGCCAGCAGGGCCTGGTGGGCGTCGAGCGCGAAGCGGAAGTAGACCCCGGCAGCCCCCTCCGGCGCCGGTTGGGCTGTCGCCAGACCCACGAGGCGCTGCAGAAAGCCCGGAATCCGCCGCGCCAGCCGCGCGTTCACGCGCAGATCCTCGGCGAGGTCGAACAGGACCTGAAAGCGGAACATGCGCTCGGCGAAGGGGGCGAACAGCGGGCGCCAGGTGATCCGGTTCTGATCGTCCAGCGGCGGATGCTCGGTGCCGGCGCGTCGGAACAGCGCCTCGATGCGCTCGCGCGCAAAACTGTCGAAGGCGAGGTGCGCGGTGCCGTGCTGGACCGCGACGATCGCCTCGTCGCGGCTGCCAAACACCGCAGGGAGGTAAAGCCTGCGCCCGTCGGTTTCCAACATCGGGCGCCCGTCGCCGGGCTTCCAGTGGCCGTCCGCGAGGGGGATGTCGGCTTCGAGCCACGCGCGCAGCAGCAATTGCAGGAAGCGGGAGTGCGTCCGCGCCCGGTAGCCCGGCAGCGCTTCCAGCAGCAGCTTCATCCCCTCCTCGCTCTCCATGCGAAAGTAGGCCTCTCCGCGCGCACGGCCGGCCGCGAGCAGGTCCGCGCCGCGGCGCGCCCAGCGCAGCAGGCCGTCGTCGCCGACCATGTTGCGGGCCATCGGCGCGCCGGCCAGGTAGCAGTCGAGGGTCAGCCCGCGTTCGTCGTGCAGCCGCTCGGCCGGTTCGATCAGCGTGCGCAGCCCGTCAGGGCCCCTGCCGCCGTCGAGGCGGTCGAACGGGGTCTCGAAAAAGGCGCGCGCATCGGCCAGGCTGCGACCGCACCAGCGCAGGCCGATCGCGAA
>PULL01000282.1 GCA_003550945.1 Thioalkalivibrio sp.
CCGCGGTGGACGCGAACGAGCCCGAGGCGCGCGCCACCGCATTGAAACGCCACGCCCAGCACCTGCGCGCACGCGTGGTCGAGCTTTCGGGCAAGCGCTATTGGGCGGGGCTCGAGCACACGCCCGAGTTCAGCGTGCTGTTCCTCCCCGGGGATCAGTTCCTCGCCAGCGCGCTGGAACACGACCCCTCGCTGCTGGAACACGCGCTGGAGCGACAGATCCTGTTGGCGACCCCGAGCACGCTGATCGCGCTGCTGCGGGCAGTCGAATACGGCTGGCAGCAGGCGCGCCTGACCGCGCACGCGCTGGAGATCCGCGACCTCGGCTCGGAGCTGACCACGCGGCTGGGCGGTCTCACCGAGCACCTGGCGCGACTCGGGCGAGCATTGGAACAGGGAGCCGAGGCCTTCAACGCCACCGTCGGCAACCTGGAACGACAGGTGATGCCCAGTGCGCGTCGCTTTGCCGAACTGGGCATCCGGGCACGCAAGCAGCCCCAGGTGCCCGACACGGTAGACGCTCGGTTGCGGCGTCCCACGAGTGGCAACGAGCCGCCGGCGCCGGCTCCTGACGATGCACCCTGATCCGAAAACCGCCGCGGCCTACGCCCATTGCCTGCGGCGGGCCGCGAGCCACTACGAGAACTTTCCGGTCGCCTCCCGCCTGCTGCCGCGAAGGCTCCGGGGTCCTGTGGCCGCCATTTATTGCTACGCCCGGGACGCCGACGACATCGCCGACGAAAACCCCGGCCCGGTCGACGAGCGGCGCGCGGCGCTGCGACAGATGCAGGCCCGGGTGCAATCCCTCGGCGACCCTGCCGCAGAGAACGAACCTGAATGGCGCGCGCTCGCCGATACCCTGCACCGCTTCGATCTCCCGGCCAGCCTGCTGACCGATCTCGCGGACGCCTTCATCCAGGATCTGGACAAGACGCGCTACGCGAACTTCGGCGAAGTGATGGCCTACTGCCGGCGCTCCGCGAACCCGGTGGGCCGCCTGCTGCTGCACCTGTCGGACCAGGCCACACCGGAGAACCTGGCCTGCTCGGATGCCGTCTGTTCCGCGCTCCAGTTGATCAACTTTCACCAGGACCTGCACCAGGATTTTCTGGAACACGAGCGCATCTACATTCCGCAGGACGAAATGGCCGCCTACGGCGTGACGGAAGCGCATTTTCGGGATCGCGTCAGCGATTTCGGCATGCGCAACCTGATGCAGTTCCAATACCGCCGCGCGGATCGGCTGCTTCGCGCCGGTGCCCCGCTCGGACGCGCCCTGCCCGGCCGCATGGGCCTTGAAATCCGCGCAATCATCCAGGGTGGCGCCCGGGTGCTCTGGCGCCTGCAGCAACAGGAAGACGTGTTCTCCCGGCCCAGGCTGCGGCTCGGAGACTGGCTGTTGATTCTGGGGCGCAGCGTTCTGGCCTTTCGGCGCAGGCGGGTCCCATCGCTTACCTGATGGCGTCTGGAGAATACCATCGGCCAGAGGCTGGCCGCCTGCGATGAAAATGACGCTCGGCCCGTTTCACGTTATCGTTCGCGGCTCCGCACCCGAGTCAGGCCAGAGTCCATGTCTCCCGACGAGTATTGCGAAGATAAGGCAGCCCGCAGCGGGTCCAGCTTCTACTACGCCTTCCGTTTTCTGGAACCCGAGCGGCGCCGGGCCATCACCGCGCTGTACGCGTTCTGCCGCGAGGTCGACGACATCGTTGACGACTGCCGCGAGCCCTCGGTGGCGTTGGCCAAACTCGACTGGTGGCGCGACGAGGTGGAGCGTATGTTCCAGGGCGAGCCGCGGCACCCGATATCGCGCGCGCTGGCTCCCCACCTGACCCCGTTCGACCTCTCGCAGGAGTATTTCGAGGAAATCATCGACGGCATGCAGATGGACCTGGATTACGACGCCTACCCGGACTTCGCCACCCTGTCGCTGTACTGCTACCGTGCCGCCAGCGTGGTCGGGCTCCTGTCCGCACGCATCTTCGGGTTCTCGGACCGGCGCACGCTGAAATACGCGCATGATCTCGGAACGGCGCTGCAACTGACCAACATCCTGCGCGACGTGCACGAGGATGCCGTCCGTGGCCGGGTGTACATCCCGCTGGACGAACTCGAGCGCTTCGGCGTGAAACCCGAGGAATTCCGGAGCAACATCACCCGCGATGCCCACCGGGCGCTGTTTGCCCATCAGGCGAAACGGGCCCGCGAATACTACGACCGGGCGCTCGCCCATCTCCCCGACGAGGACCGCCATGCGCAACGTCCTGGGTTGATCATGGCCGCGATCTACCGAACGCTGCTGGACGAGATCGAGCGAGACGGCTACCGGGTGCTGGAACACCGGGTCCACCTGACCCCGCTGCGCAAGCTCTGGATCGCCTGGCGCACCGCGCGCAGTGCACGGCGGATCCAGTGAGCGAACACCCCGTTGCGGTCGTCGGGGCCGGTTGGGCGGGACTCACCGCGGCGCTGGTCCTTGCCCGGGCCGGGCAACCCGTGGTGCTGATCGAGGCCGCCGCGGCGCCCGGCGGCCGCGCACGCACACTGGACGTCGACGGGGCCCGTCTGGACAACGGCCAGCACATCCTGGTGGGCGCCTGTCGCCACGCGCTGGCCCAGATGCGCGCGGTGGGCGTGAACCCGATCCTCGCACTGCACCCCGTTCCATTTCGGCTGCTGATGCGCCAGCGGATTCCCGAGGCCTCCCCCGAGAGCTTCCTGCTGGCTCCCCGCTCCACCCGCACCCGGGACCTCGGCACGGCGCTGTACAGTGCGGGCCGGGGCGTGGGCGTGCCCCGGCGGTTGCTCGGCCTCTTCGGGGCCTGGCGGATGCTGCACCGGCCCCTCGCCCGCGACCTGCCCGTCACGGAATGGCTGAGCTCCAGCCAACAGCCCGCAGAGTGGGACCAACGGTTCTGGAACCCGCTGTGCCTCGCGGTGATGAACACCCCGCCAGCCGAA
>PULL01000138.1 GCA_003550945.1 Thioalkalivibrio sp.
ACGCGGTTGCTGACATTGATCGCTGCCTGGTCGGGATCGGTCCCCAGTTCGAAGGACACCACGATGCGCAGGGTTCCGGCGTCGGTCGACGTCGACTCCATGTAGATCATGTTGTCGACGCCGTTGATCTCCTGTTCCAGCGGGCTCGCCACCGACTCCGCCATCACCTCGGCGGAAGCGCCGGGGAAAGCGGCCGCCACCAGCACCTGGGGCGGCACCACATCCGGGTACTGTTCCACCGGCAGCGCGTTCAGCGATGCCAGGCCGGCGATGACGATGATGATGGAGATGACCGAAGAGAAGATCGGACGATCGATGAAGAAACTGAGCATCAGGGATTACTCACCAGCCGGACCGGTGAGGGCGTCACGGACGTGTCTCCTCCTCCCATGTCTTCTGCGCCACTCCTGGATGACCGGATGGCCACTGGGAGCCCATCCCGCAGTGCGGCCAGACCACTGACAACCACCTGGTCCTCTGCAGCCAGGCCTTCCAGGATCGTCTGCTGGCCCTCGACGATGGGACCCAGGCGCACGTCGCGAGCGTGAACCAGATCCTGTTCAACCACGAATACCTGAGCCCCGGTGCGGCCGTGGCGGACGGCGTCCCGAGGAATCAGCAGGACATCGCGAAGCAGCCGCACGGGCACCCGAACGCGCACGAACTGACCCGGCGCCAGCACGTACTCGGGATTCTCGAAGATCGCCCGAGCCGACACGGTTCCCGTACGCGGATCCACCGCGCTGTCCGTGAAGTCCAGGTCGCCCGGTGTCGGGTACACGCTGCCGTCCGGCAACAAGAGACGCACCGACCGAGCAACGGCAAGCTGCTCGTCCGTTACACCCTCAGCCGTCAACTCACGCAGGTCCGCTCGCCGCAGCAGCGCGTCGGACTCCGGCATCGAGAACCGTACGTGAATGGGATCGAGTTGGGAGATCGTGGTCAGCAGGTTGCCGCGCGAGACCAGATTACCCTCGGAGACGGTTTCAAGACCCGTGACACCAGCGACCGGCGCGGCCACCGTGCTCCATTCGAGGTTGAGCGCTGCACTGGCTACGGAGGCATTGGCCCGCGCCACGCTTGCCTGTGCCAGTTCGCGCTCCGCGAGGGCACGGTCATACTCCCGCCGACTGATGGCATTCTGGTCCAGTAGCCCCCGGATGCGGTCATATTCCCGACGCGCCTGATCGCGCGTCGCCTGCGCGGTGGCACGCTCGGCCTCGGCGCTCTGCAGGGCGATGCGGAAAGGAGCTGGATCCAGCACGAACAGCGGCTCCCCCTCGTCGACCACCTGACCTTCCGAAAACAGGCGCTCGATCAGGATGCCCTCGGCCCTCGCCCGGACCTCGACCTCGCGGGAGCCGCGCATGCGGCCTGCGTACTCCTGCTCCACGATCACCGTACGCGGCTCGAATTGCATCACGTCGACCAGGGTCGGCGGCCGCTGCGGAGCCTCCACATCCCCCTGCCCGCAGGCGCTGAGTGCAAGCAAAAGAGATGCGGCGAATACCCAGCGCCGAACGTGCAACCTGCCACGCAAACGAGAAGTCATCGTGAAGCCCCCAAGGATGCGACCAGCCGACCCGACTGCGATATACGCGGCCCCGGAATCGATCTCGGCCACCGACCGCGCAGCTGTGCACACGCCAAAAAAGGCGGCCACGGCTGGCCGGCGACCGCGACTCGGGATCCTCGCTGTTTAGCGGTCGAAATCCGAAAACAGTGTTTTCGGAATGGACCACCATGTCTAATGCGTTATTGGGTGACTAATGATGCATTTTACGCATCAATCTCCCACTTCGGTCACTGGCTCATTCCCGAGAGATCTGGCCACGGGTGGCCCGACGGTCCACCGACCGCATCAACGCGTTACACGCATCGTCCGGCCCTGTCCGAGCACGCGGACGCGATCACCGGGTGCAAAGAACTGGTTTGGATCCTCCTCCTGTACGACGGAGACGAAGCTCCCGTTGTCCAGGCGCACGGTGATCTCGACACCCTGACGCCGGCTGACCGCCTCTTCGACACGCTGCCCGGCGATGCCACCGGCCACGGCACCAGCCACGGTGGCCATATCCTGACCGCGGCCGCCGCCGATACCCCTGCCGGCAATGCCGCCGAGAACCGCACCGGTACCCGCGCCGACGACACCGTCAGTTCGGCCCTCGATCACCACCGGTGTAACCGACTCGACGTGCCCCATCTGAACCGTCTGCGCCTGCCGCGCCTCGCCCCGGCTGTACGTGGTCCCGGTGAGTGTTGGCTGGGCACAGCCCGCCAGAACCGCCCCGCTCATGAGCACGAGGAAATACACCTTTGTCTTGCTCAACATCATTTTTCTCCTGTTACCGGCCCTGCACCTTGTTCAAACGCCATGCGGTGCACGCGGTCTCCTGCGTGCAGGATACAATCTACAAGCGTTCTCTGAATACTTTCTGAACGAAAAGATGGTCCAGGGAACCCATGCCGTTTGCACTCCGAAGCCTGCCGCAACGCTGAACAATGAAATCCTCCCTTCCCCGCAGGCGGGAAAGGGGCTGCGTGACTGCAATTAACCCTGGCCCTCCGGTCTGCCTCCTCCGCGCGATCAAGCCGGGGGATGGCTCACCGGGATACCGCAAGCTCGATCCCCTCGCGCATCACCTCCACGAGAAAGTCGATCTCCTGTTCGGTAATCACGTACGGCGGCATCAGGTAGCTGACGTTTCCCAGTGGCCGCAGCAGCGCGCCTCGTTTCAGAGCGTGGCGGTAGATCTCCAGCCCGCGGCGCTCCTGCCAGGGAAACGGCCTGCGGGAGGCCTTGTCCTGCACGAGTTCCACCGCCGCGATCATCCCGGTCTGCCGCACTTCGGCAACGTGCGGGTGTTCCCGCAAAGGTTCCAGCGCGCGCGCCATGTGCTGTGCGAGCTCCTGGTTACGTTCGAGCACCGGCTCGCGCTCGAAGATGTCCAGCGTTGCCAGTGCCGCGCGACAGGCCAATGGGTTACCGGTGTAGGAGTGCGAATGCAGGAAGGCGTTCAGCTTCTCGTAGTCGTCGTAGAAGGCGTCGTAGATCTCATCGGTGGTCAGCGCCAAGGCCAGCGGGAGATAACCACCGGTAAGTCCCTTCGATAGCAACAGAAAATCCGCTGCAATCGACCCCTGCTCGCAGGCGAACATCGTACCGGTGCGGCCGAAGCCGACCGCGATCTCGTCGGCGATCAGGTGGACGCCGTGGCGGTCGCAGGCGTCCCGCAGCAATCGCAGGTACTCGGGATCGTACATGCGCATCGAGCCCGCGCACTGCACCAGCGGCTCGATGATCACCGCCGCGGTTTCGTGAGCGTGGGCGGCGAGGGTGGCTTCCATCAGCGCGAACTGGCGCCGCGCGACGTCGGCACAGGTTTCGCCTTCCTCGCGTTCGAAGCAGTCCGGCCCCGGCACGGTGATCACCGGCATCATCAGTGGCGCGTAGGTGGCGCGATACAGCTCCACCGCACCGACCGCCAGCGCCCCCAGGGTTTCGCCGTGATAGCTGTTGGTCAGGCAGATGAAGCGCTGCTTTTCCGGTTGCCCGCGGTTCTTCCAGTAATGGAAGCTCATCTTCAGCGCCACCTCGACGGCGGCGCTGCCATTGTCGGCGAAGAAGCAGCGGGTCAGTGGTTCCGGCGTCAGTCCGATCAGCCGCTCGGAGAGGCGCACCACCGGTTCGTGGGTGCAGCCGGCCAGGATCACGTGCTCCAGCTGGTCCAGCTGGTCACGGATCGCCGCGTTGATGGTCGGGTTCGCGTGCCCGAACAGGTTCACCCACCAGGAACTGATCGCGTCCAGGTAGCGCCTGCCTTCGAAATCTTCCAGCCAGACGCCTTCGCCCCGCCGGATGGCCAGCATGGGAAGAGTGCCCTCCTCCCCGTAGTCCTTCATCTGCGTGCAGGGGTGCCACAGAGCCGCGAGATCGCGGCGTTTCAGAGTATTCGAGTCCATCCGCGCATTGTAGCGCCGCGGCCGCGGCACCGAAGACCCGCCTCGACTTCCTGGGGAGAATGCGCGGCGTTCAAGCCAACCCGGGCAATCCCCGGTCAGGGCGCCGCCACCATTCCCGCGTACTCGTCCTCGAAGAAGAAGCGGTTCTCACCGAAGGCCGGGCGCAGTTGGTCGAGCCAGGTCGCGTTTTCGTCGTAGCGCGCGAAGAACGGCCGCTGCACCCAGTCCGGGTTGCGGCCCTGCACGAAGCGCAGCGCGAAGACCTTCTCACCGTGAATCTCGGTCACACCCTGGACTTCGACCTTGCCGGGCCCTGCGCTCATCGACGGACCGCGGGCGGTGCGGGCAAGCCCGGACACCGACTGCATCGCTTCCCGGTAAATCGACCACGCGCGGGCCAGGGGTACCTCGAAGTAGCGGCGGGCGCCGGTATCCCGCTCGACGAACATGTAGTAGGGGTGGATGCCCGCACCAACCTGCTCGCGCCAGAGCCGTGCCCAGTCCTCGGGCCGGTCGTTGATGTGGGCGAGCAGCGGGCCCTGCGAGCGGATGGTCACTCCAGTCTCCCGCAAGCGCCGGATCGCCGCCCGAGCGATTGCTGTGTCCAGCTCCCGCCAATGATTGTAGTGCGCCATCACCGCGACGTTCTTGCCCCCGTCGACCAGCCGCTCCAGCAGCCGCAGCAGATCGTCGGCATCCGGATCGGTAACGAACCGGTAGGGCCAGAAGGTCAGGGCCTTGGTGCCGATCCGGAGGTTCTGCACATGGTCGTACTCGGGTGCGAGCAGCGGTTCGAGGTACTGGGCCAGGTTCCGGGTTTTCATCACCATCGGATCGCCGCCGGTCACCAGCAGGTCGGAGACGTCCGGATGCGCGCGCAGGTAACCCAGGACCTGCTCGACCTCGCTGGACGCCATCCGCAACGCCTTGTCACCAACGAACTGCGCCCAGCGGAAGCAGAAGGTGCAGTAGCTGTGGCAGGTCTGCCCCTGGCTTGGGAAAAAAAGTACCGTCTCGCGGTACTTGTGTTGCAGCCCCTCGATGACCTGTCCCTCGGGGTCACGCGGCCGGTTCAGCTCCAGCTGTCCCGCCGGGTGCGGGTTCAGGGACTCTCGCAATTCCTGCGCCAACCCGGCGATTTCCAGCCGCCCAGCCCCGGAGCGGCGCAGTGCGGCCATGCGCTCGAAAGCCTCCGGTTCAAGCATCCCCCGCTGCGGAAAGGTCAGCTGGAAGATCGGATCGTCGGGTACGCGGGACCAGTCGATCAGTTCGTCGATCACGTACTGGTTCACGCGAAAGGGCAGCACGCTGGCGACCACCTGCATGTCGAAACGCACGTCTTCGGGCAGGCGGTACAGAGCGTCGATGCGCTCCAGGCTTCGTTCATTGAATACCTTGAAGCTGCGAGGCTCGATGCTCCCCAGTTCGGGGTCGCGAAAGAACTTGAGAACTGAGTTCATACAGTTCCTCCTGAAGCGGAAAGAGAGAGGGCCGCAAGCGCGGCGGGGGCTCTGCCCCGAGGTGCCGATGACGCGGCGAGCTGCCGCCAGAAGATGCTTGGTCGCAAAATGTGTTTGCGAAAAACAGTCGGCGAGCCTAACAACCCGGGCGCCCCCTGGCAACCCCTCGCGGCGCCCCGCCCCGGCCGCTTCACCTTCGCGACACTCCGAACTCCAGTGCGCGGAGCGCGTTCCGGCTTGACCTGCTACGGGAATGTGACAGGCTTGCGAAACCGTGAATGGAGTCAAACATGCACCCGGAATTCCCGCACCACGACATCATCCACCTGAATCACGCCGCCGTCGGACCGTGGCCACTCCGCACCGCAGAGGCCGTGGCCACTTTCGCGCGCGAGAATGCAGTCACGGGTTCCCTTCACTACGGCGCATGGCTGAAGGTCGAGGAAGCCACCCGCGCGCTGGCCCGCCGCCTGCTGGGGGCGGCCGACGCGGGCGACGTGGCGTTCGTGAAGAACACCTCCGAAGCGCTGTCGATCGTGGCGTTCGGCATGCGCTGGTCTCCGGGCCAGAACATCGTGATCCCGAGCGGCGAGTTCCCGTCGAACCGGATCGTGTGGATCAAGGCCGCGGAGCGCTTCGGTTTGAGAGTGCGTGAAGTCGAGCTGCCTTTCGACGAACCGGAGGCGGCGCTGCTCGGCGCCTGCGACCGCGACACGGCCTTGCTTTCATGCAGCGCGGTTCAGTTCGCTACCGGTCTGCGGCTGGATTTGGAGCGCCTCGGGGCCGCTCTGCGCCGGAAGGGCGTGCTGTTCTGCGTCGATGCGATCCAGCACCTCGGCGCCCTGCCCTTCGACGTCGAAGCGGTAAACGCGGATTTCGTGATGGCGGATGCGCACAAATGGCTGCTGGCGCCCGAGGGCATCGCGGTTTTCCACGTGCGCCCGGAGATGCACGAACGCCTGGTGCTGCAGGAGTACGGGTGGCACATGCTCGCGGATGCAGGCGACTACAGCACCTACGAACTCACAGAGGCGGCCGATGCCCGACGCTACGAACCGGGAAGCCCCAACCTGCTCGGCATTCACGCCCTGCACGCGAGTCTGTCGCTGCTGCTGGAGACCGGGATCGAGGCGATCGCGGCCGACATCGAAACCCGCTGGCAGCACCTGCACGAAGGTCTGCGGCGACTCGGCTGCCCTATCGTGACCCCGGCTGATCCGAAACGCCACGCGGGCATCCTGACCTTCCTTCCGGCACACGGAAACACGGAATCCCTGTTTCGGGCACTGCAGCAGCGCCGCGTAATGTGTGCGCAACGGGGCGGCGGCATCCGTTTCTCACCGCATTTCTATCTGCCACTCAAAGCGCTGGACACGGCGCTGGCCGCGGTCGGGGAGGAGATCGGGGGCTGAGAGAATCAGGCGGTGCAATGAGCGCGCATACCGCCGCAGGCACCATCAGAGGGTGTGGGTGCGCCCTGTGGACTGCAGCATGCCACCGAGGTGAGTCTCGATCAGGCGACGGGTGGCGCCCTTGTCGTTGGGGCTGAACTGCACGCCGATGCCCCGGGAACGGTTGCCCTGGGCGCGGGGCGGGGTAATCCACACGACCTGGCAGGGCACCGGAATGCGCTCGGGCTCGTCCAGCAGGGACAACAGTACGAAGACCTCGTCGCCCAGGCGAAACGGCTTGTCGGTGGGAATAAAGAGCCCGCCGTTGGTCAGAAAGGGCATATACGCGGCAAACAGGGCCGACTTCTCCCGTATCGCCAGCGTCAGAATGCGCCCTCTCGCAGGTGCCGTCATCGTTTCTTCACAACCTCGCCGTGCCGAACGGTTCGGGATTCAGCCGGTGGCCGCTTCGATTGTCTTCGCAACCACCGTAGCCTCCGATTATCGCCGGTTTTTTTGCACCAATGCCAGTGCCGGGCGCGGGGCTCAGCCAGAGCGGCGCCAGAAACGCAGCACGATGGCCTCGCAGCGGAGGTTCGGGTTCAATGGCGCCTGCAGTTCCCGCTGCCATCGCAGCGTGTCCTGAAACAACAGCGCCGTCTCCTGCATGCCCCGCTAGTGGGCAAACCGTTGCAGCGAATCGCTGTCGAACAAACGCCCGAACGCGTCCCGCTCACCCTGCACGAGGTAGTGCTGGACCGAAAGCAGCAGCCGCTGCAGGCGCGGCAGCAGCGAGGCCAGGTCGCACGCGAGGAAACGCTCGATCACCGGGAAAGGAGATGTTCCGCGCAGCAGCGCCTGCAGGGCCGCGTGATCCGCCTGCCACGCCGACCGCGCCGTATCGTCTTCCAGCAGCGCCTGCGCTTCGAGCGGCCGGTCGAGGCACGCGGCCAGCGCCTCCTCGACCGACATCTCGCGATCCGCCGCAGACCTCAGCCAATCGGCGACCACGCCCCGATCCGGTACCGGCACGCGCAGGAGCCGGCAGCGGCTCCGGACGGTCGCAGGGAGACGCGCCGGTTGCGCGGCAGACAGCAGCAGCATAGCCCCTCCGGGGGGCTCTTCCAGGGTTTTGAGCAGCGCGTTGGCGGCATTCACGGTCATCGCCTCGGCCGGCTCGATGAACACCAGCCGCGCGGGTCCGCTGCGGCTGAGCGACAGAAACTCGATCACCTCGCGAATATGGTCGACCAGGATCTCCTTCCCCGGCGCCTCGGGCATCACGTGAAGAATTTCCGGGTGACTGGCGCCGAGGAAGCTGCGGCATCCATTGCAGCGGCCGCAGCCGTAGCGACTATCCCCGGCGTCCGTGCAGGCCATCCGCTGCAGGAAGGCTCGTGCCAGTATCCCCTTGCCGACCCCCTTCGGCCCGGTCACCAGCAAACCGGAGGGTGCCTGGTTGGCACTGACCAGGCGAACCAGTTCGCCGAGCCGAACTTCCAGCCAGGGCGGAAAGGGGCGTTGATCACTACCGGTCATTCGCTGCTCCGCCCCGGTTTTCGTCCATCACAGGCGGGCCAGCCACTCCGACCAGACACAGTCGACCGCCGCAGCCACGGCCTCCACGTCGGCGGAGCCGTCGATCACGCGGTAGCGTTGCGGCTGCTCACGGGCCCGCTCCAGGTAGGCCGCGCGGGCGCGCTCGAAGAAGGCGAGATCCTCGCTTTCCATCCGGTCCCTTTTACCGCGATTGACTGCGCGTTCGAGTCCGAGCCGCGCCGGCACATCGAACACGAACACGAGATCGGGCCGCAGATCCCCCTGCAGCCAGTCCTCCAGTACCGCCACCTTGTCCGCGCCCAGCCGCCGCCCGGCACCCTGATAGGCGAAGCTCGCGTCGGTAAACCGGTCGCACAGGACCCACGCGCCACGAGTCAACGCGGGCTCGATGCAGGCGCGCAGGTGTTCGGCCCGGGCGGCGAAGATCAGCAGCAGTTCGGTCTCGGCCGCCATCGTCCCGATCGCAGGGTCCAGCAGCAGCCCGCGCAGCCTCTCACCGAGCGGGGTACCCCCCGGTTCCCGCGTAACGAACAACTCCTGTCCGGTACCCCGAATGCGGTCCGTCAGGCGTTCGAGCTGAGTGGACTTCCCCGCTCCCTCGATCCCCTCGAAGGTGATGAACCGCCCGCGCGCCGGTACCGGCATCAGCGCCTCCCGTACCGGCTGGCGTCTCCGCCCAGCTGGTATTTGATCACCGCCGCGCGGTGTTCCGCGTAGGTGCGTGAGAACTCATGCGTACCGTCCTTGCGCGACACGAAAAACAGCGCATCGGTCTCGGCGGGGTTGGCGGCCGCGCGGATCGACGCGCGCCCGGGCAGTGCGATCGGCGTAGGCGGCAGGCCGTCCCGCGTATAGGTGTTGTAGGGGTGATCGCGCTGCAGTTCCGCGCGCGTCAGCCGCGTGACTCCGGGACCGAGCGGATAGAGCAGGGTCGGATCCGTCTGCAGCCGCATGCCGCGCCGCAGACGGTTCACGAACACCCCCGCGACCAGATCACGTTCGTCGGCCTGCCCCGTCTCCTTTTCGACGATCGACGCCAGAATCAGCAGTTCGTATGGCGATTCCAGCGGGTGCCCCTCGGCCCTTTCCTCCCAGGCCTGCGTCAGCACGCGATCCATCGCCTCGTGGGCCATCCGGACCACCTGTTCCGCCGGTGTGTTTCGGCCGAACACGTAGGTATCCGGGAGGAACCAGCCCTCCGGGTGCGTGTCCGGGCGTCCCAGCATCGCCATCACCTGCTCCAGATCCAAGGGCTCGGGCGGAACCCGCAGGGCCGCGTGTGCCTGCACCGCATCGAGAAACTGCTGTGCGGTCCAGCCCTCCGGAATCGTCAGCCGATGCCGTATCACCGCGCCCCGGACCATGTTGTCCAGCAGATCCGCCAGCGAGAGATCCACCGTCACCAGGTATTCGCCGGCCTGCAGCCGGCCGGAAATCCCGTGATACCGGGCGTGCGCCTCCACCAGCCAGGGGTGGTTCACCCAGCCCCGCTCGGCCATCTCGCCGGTGATCTGGCGGAAACCCTGCCCTGGCCGGACCACGAATACAGCGTCCTCTTCCAGCGCCAGCGGCTGCAGCAACTCCTTCTGGTACAGACTCGCGAGATGGGCACCCGCGAGCGTCAAGGCGATCAGCAGGAGCAGGACTGTAAGACTAATCCACCGCATTCATCTGTTCTCCGATCTCCCGCACGCGTTCGAGCCTTGAGGCAACCCGATGGCTGTCTTCGAGCGGCGCCTGCCGGGCCGTCGCCAGCATCGCCCTCCGCAGCCCGAGCCGCGCGCTGGTGAGAAAAATCGCATCACCGCGACGCAACTGCTCGAGCGTCATGCTGGTCTCCCGTACCGCGAGGCCGGCGGATCCGGCGTGGTCGAGCAGCCAGCCGCGTCGCGTTCCGGCCACTCCGTGCACGGCCAGTCCGGGGGTCAGCAGTGCATCGCCCTCCAGCACGAACACGTTGCTCTGGGTGCCACAGCGCACGCGGCCACCCGCATCAAGCATCAGCCCCTCGTCCCAGTCGTCAGCCCATTCCCGGCGTGCCAGCACATTCTCCAGCCGATTGAGGTGCTTGCAACCCGGGACGGGACTGCGCGAAACCCGGGTCCTGCACACGCCCAGGCGCAGTATGTCCGAGGCGTCGGGAATGTCCAGTGGCGCACCGCCGATCACGATCCGGGTCGGGTGCACGACAACCGGTGGCGCGTACCCACGCGGGCCCGGTCCGCGGGTGACGATCAACTTGGCCATGGAGGGAACATTGAGGGACACCCGGGCCAGTTCGTCCAGACAATCCTGCTCGCGCGGCCTCGGGATTCCAAGCCGATCCAGACCACGGCACAGCCGGCTCCAGTGCCTCCCCCACAACACGGGAACGCCCGCCTGCAGCCGCAGGGTTTCAAAAGCGCCGTCGCCGAACTGCAATCCGCGATCGGCCGCTTCGATCCGTGCCCCGGGTTCACCATTGACCAGTGTGATCATGTCTGCAACGCGTCGAGCAGCGCGCGGGCCTTGTGCCGGGTTTCGCGCAGCTCCGCCTGCGGATCCGAGTCCGCCACGATCCCGGCACCGGTACGAAAGCGGATTTCCCTGCCCCGCGTGACCAGTGTGCGGATCAGGATGTTCGTGTCCATCACGCCGTGGCGACTCACATAGCCGCAGGATCCGGTGTAGGCGCCGCGGACGGCACGCCGCTCCAGTTCCTGGATGATCTGCATGCTGCGGATCTTCGGGCAGCCGGTGATGGTTCCGCCGGGAAACGTGGCTCGGATCAGGTCCCCCGGCGTCGTGCCCTCCCGCAGCCGTGCCTGAACCGAGGACACGATGTGGTGGACGCGGCGGTAGCTCTCGATGGTCATGAAATCGGCCACCTGCACGGTTCCGGTGCGGGCGACACGGCCGAGGTCATTGCGTTCCAGATCCACCAGCATCACGTGTTCGGCCTGTTCCTTTGCGTTGACCCTGAGTTCGTGCGAAAGCGCCTGATCCTTCGTGCTGTCCGCATCCCTGCGCCGCGTGCCCGCAATCGGCCGGGTCTCCACCACGCCGTCGCGCACACTGATCAGGCGCTCGGGAGAGGAACTGAGCACCTCGGCACCCGGCAGCCGAAGCCAGGCCGCAAACGGCGCCGGATTGGCTTCCCGCAGGCGCCGGTACAGTACGCCTGTCTCCGGCGCTCGAGCGCAGCGCACGCGCCACCCGCGCGACAGGTTGGCCTGGAAACAGTCACCGTCGCGAATGTAACCCAGTGCGCGTTGCACCGCCTCCAGATAATCAGCGGCTGGCTCCTCGGTTACCGTGAGCAAGGGCCATGGGTCCGGTCGCCAGGCGCTCGAGTGCTCGAGGTCGCGACAGACCTGTTCCCAGCGGGACGCATCGTCCGACTCATCGACGAAGTAGGTCCGCCTTTCCTGGTGATCGACGATCAGCGCCGCAGGAAACGCAGTGACCAGTGCGGACGGGAGCCAGGGATCGGGGATGCACTGGCCAAGCGCCGGTTCCAGGGTCCACGCGAACTCGTAGCCGAGGTAGATGAACCAGCCGCCCAGAAAGGGAAGCTCGGGGTGCTCGGGCTCGATCCGCACATCGTCGAAGGCGCCCATTCGATCGAGTTGCGCCATGACCGCCCGCGCGTCGCCCGCGACGCTGTGACCGGGAAACGCGAACAGGATCGAGAACCGGGCCGGTGCCTGACCGATCAGGGCCGACTCGAGCAGGTGCGGGTAGCGCTCGGGAAAGGCCCGGGCCAGCGCAAACAGATCCGCGCCGGTCGCGATCGGCCGGACCGACATGCGGGTGACTACAGCGTACGGAACAGCAACGAGCCGTTGGTGCCGCCGAACCCAAACGAGTTGGACAATGCCACCCGGGTGCTCAGGTCCCGAGCCTCGTGCGGCACGTAGTCCAGATCGCAACCCTCCCCGGGATTGTCCAGGTTGATCGTCGGCGGCGATACCTGATGGTGCAGGGCCAGCACCGAGAACACGCCTTCGATACCGCCCGCTGCCCCGAGGAGGTGGCCGGTCATCGACTTGGTGGAGTTCACGAACACCTTCGGTGCGTGGTCCCCAAGCGCGCGCTTCACGGCCATGGTCTCGGCGAGGTCGCCCGCGGGCGTGGAAGTGCCGTGGGCGTTGATGTAACCAACCTCGCTGACATCGACCCCGGCGTCCTTCATGGCCCGAAGCATGCAGTCTGCAGCGCCTTCGCCACCCTGCGAAGGCTGCGTCATGTGGTACGCGTCGGAGTTCCAGGCGAAGCCCGCAAGCTCGCAGTAGATCCGTGCGCCACGTTTCTTGGCGAACTCGTATTCCTCGAGCATCAGCACACCGGCGCCGTCGCTGAGCACAAAGCCGTCACGGTCGCGGTCCCAGGGGCGCGATGCGCGCGCAGGGTCGTCGTTCCGGGTTGAAAGCGCCCGGGCAGCCGCGAAGCCGCCGATACCGAGCGGCGTGGTGGCCATCTCGGCCCCGCCGGCCAGCATCGCCTCGACGTCGCCATAGGCGATCATTCGGGCCGCGTCGCCAATGTTGTGCGTTCCGGTGGCACAGGCCGACACGATCGAGATGTTGGGCCCCTTCAGACCCTTCATGATCGACAGGTTGCCCGCGACCATGTTGATGATCGCGCTGGGCACGAAGAACGGCGAAATCTTGCGCGGGCCACCTTTCAGATAGGCGGCATACGACCGCTCGATGTACGGAAGACCGCCGATTCCGGAGCCAATGGCCACGCCGATCCGGTCAGCGTTCTCCTCGGTCACTTCGAGGCCGGAATCCTCCAGCGCCTGCAGACCCGCGGCAAGGCCATACAGGACGAAGGTGTCCATCTTCTTCTGGTCCTTCACCGGTACGTAGTCGTTCGCGTCGAAGTCCCGCACGGCGCCGGAAATGCGCACCGGCATCTCCGAGGCGTCGAACACGTCGATCGGCGTGATGCCGCTCCTGCCGGCAACGATGTTTTCCCAGGCTGTCTCAACGGTCGACCCGACCGGGGAAACGATGCCCAGACCCGTAACCACCACACGACGCTTAGACACAGACTCTCTCCCTACGCGGCGAAACAACAAGGCAAGGGGCTGCACTCGACCCGATGCGAGCGGCCCCTGCCCTCAGTGCATTGGAACGGCCGAGGCCGATACGGGCTAGTCCTTCAGGTGCGCCTGAATGTAATCGATCGCCTGCTGCACGGTGGTGATCTTTTCGGCCTGCTCGTCCGGGATCTCCGTCTCGAACTCTTCTTCCAGGGCCATGACCAGTTCCACGGTGTCCAGTGAATCTGCGCCGAGATCCTCGACGAATGACGCGGTGTTCGTCACGTCCTCTTCCTTGGCGCCCAACTGTTCGACGACGATCTTCTTGACGCGTTCTTCAATGCTGCTCATGTACGGCATCCCCTTTGGATGTGTGGCGGTCAATTTGCGAGCGCCATTCTAGTGAAAAGCCCCGGTTCGATCCAGCGTAGCGCCGCAGCGCCTGTGGACCTTCGTCGGGGGGGCCGGGGGAATCACCACGACCCCCCGGATTTGGTCAATGCATGAACATCCCGCCGTTGACGTGCAGTGTCTCCCCGGTAATGTAACCCGCACCCGGGGAAGCAAGGAAGGAGACGGCGGCGGCAATCTCTTCCGGCTCGCCGAGGCGGCCCAGCGGAATACCCTCCAACAGCTTCGTGCGGGTGGCCTCCGGGAGTTCCCGCGTCATGTCGGTGTCGATGAAACCCGGCGCAACGGTGTTCACCGTAATGTGCCGGCTGCCCACCTCCCGGGCCAGCGAGCGCGCGAACCCGGCGAGCCCGGCCTTCGCGGCCGCGTAGTTGGTCTGCCCCGCATTACCGCTGGAACCCACCACCGAGCCGATCAGGATAATGCGCCCGCGCCGGGCCTTCATCATGCCTTTCAGCAGCTTCTGGGTCAGGCGGACTGCGGAGGTGAGGTTGGTCTCGATGATGCTATCCCACTCCGCGTCCTTCATGCGCATCAGGAGGTTGTCCCGGGTAATGCCCGCGTTGTTCACCAGCACCTCGATCCCGCCTTCCTGTTCCTGGATGTCGTCGAGCGCCGCCTGCACGGACGCAGGGTCGGTGACGTTCATCTCCAGTCCACGGCCGCCAACGTCGGACAGCGCCGCGGTGATCGCCTCCGCACCACGGGCCGTGGTCGCGGTGCCGATCACTCTCCAGCCATCCTGGGCCAACCGCCGGGCAATGGCGGCACCAATTCCGCGGCTGGCGCCCGTCACCAGGGCTGCGCCTCTCGTATCAGACATCGATCCTTCCTTTGTTCGGTTTTCAGGATTGGGCGGGGCCGGTGGTCAGGCCCTCAGCGCTTCCAGGGTACGGGCCAGGCCCGCGTCATCGCTCAATTCGCACAGCTGCAGCTCACGGTCGATGCGCTTTGCAAGCCCGGTCAGCACCTTTCCAGGACCGGCCTCCACCAGAAGTTGCACGCCATCGGCGCGCATCGCCTGCACGGTCTCGACCCAGCGAACCGGACGATAAAGCTGCTCGGCCAGAATGGCCCTGAGTTCATCCACCGACTGCACCGGAGCCGCAGACACGTTGTGCAGCACCGGGATTTCAGGCAGGCGCAGTTCCGTCGTGGCGAGCCGCGCGGCAAGGCGTTCCGCCGCCGGCCGCATCAGCGCGCAGTGCGAGGGCACCGAGACTGGCAGCCGCAACGCCCGCTTCGCGCCCGCACCCGATGCCGCAGCCACCGCGCGCTCGACCGCCTGCGCCGAACCCGCAATCACCACCTGCCCGGGCGAATTGAAATTCACCGCCTCGAGCACGTCGTCACCCGCATGCGTGGCACAGAGTTCCCGAACCGCAGCGTCTTCGAGACCCAGGATGGCCGCCATCGCGCCGGCGTCTGCGGGTACCGCTTCCTGCATCGCAGCGGCACGTTCGGCCACCAGCGCCACGGCGTCGGAAAACTCCAGCGCCCCGGCCGCGACCAGCGCGCTGTATTCGCCGAGACTATGTCCCGCCATCCTGGCCGGTTGCAGGTCCGTGGCCTGCGCCAGCACGCGCCAGGCGGCGACACCGGCGGCGAGCATCGCGGGTTGAGTGAATTCGGTCTGGTTCAGGGTCTCTGCCGGACCGGTCTGGCTCAGCTGCCAAAGGTCCGTGCCCAGCACCTCGGAGGCCTCGCCGAAGGTCTCGCGGACGATGGGACGACCCGCGCCCAGCGCCCCCAGCATACCCACCGACTGTGAGCCCTGACCCGGGAAGACGACTGCCCAATGCGATTCCATGGCGAATCCGTTCCGATCGAGGATGGCGTAGTTTAGGCGTAACGATTCTCGAGCGGCAAACCGCTCGACATTCTTATCCGCGCAACCCGGCGCACCCCAGCCTCCACCCCGCCTCCGGAGGCGCAGCGCAATTCAGACGATGGCCGGTGAAAAACCGGGCGGGGCGCTACCTCTGCTTGAGTTCCGGCCGTGCATCCGCATAATGTCGCCTCCCCTGTGTTATCGAAGAGGGCCTGCATGGCGAAGGAAGACGAGATCGAACTCGAGGGAACGATCGTGGAAACGCTGCCGAACACGATGTTCCGCGTCGAACTGGAGAACGGGCACGTGATCACCGCCCACATCTCCGGAAAGATGCGCAAGCACTACATCCGCATTCTGCGCGGCGACAAGGTCATCGTGCAGATGACTCCGTACGATCTCACGAAGGGCCGCATCGTCTACCGCAACAAGTGAGCGGGTCCGGGCCAGCCGGACCCTCCCGCCTCAGGAAACGGCCGGTTCGCGGATGTCGAGTTCCAGCCCGGCCTCGCCGACCCTGACCACCACTTCCCCGCCGCCCCTGACCAGCCGGCCGAACAGCAGCTCTTCGGCCAACGGCTTCTTGATGTGTTCCTGCAGCGTGCGGGCCATCGGCCGCGCACCCATCTTCACGTCGTAGCCGTGCTCCGCGAGCCACGCGCGGGCTTCCGGGGTTACCGTCAGCACCACCTTCTTCTCGTCCAGCTGGGCCTGCAGCTGCACCAGGAACTTGTCGACCACGCCGAGGATCGTGACCTCGTCGAGTGCGCCAAACTGGATGATGCCGTCGAGCCGGTTGCGGAATTCCGGACTGAACGTGCGCTTGAGAACTTCCATCGCGTCGGTGGAGTGATCCTGCTGGGTGAAGCCCATCGAGGGCCGGCTGGCCATCTCCGCGCCGACGTTGCTGGTCATCACCACGATCACGTTGCGGAAGTCGACCTTGCGGCCATTGGTGTCGGTCAGGGTTCCGTGATCCATCACCTGCAGCAGCAGGTTGAACACGTCCGGATGCGCCTTCTCGATCTCGTCGAGCAGCAGCACCGCGTGGGGATGCTTCAGGATCGCGTCGGTGAGCAGGCCGCCTTCGTCATAGCCCACATAGCCTGGGGGCGCGCCGATCAGGCGCGACACCGTGTGCCGCTCCATGTATTCCGACATGTCGAAGCGCACCAGTTCGATGCCAAGAATGCGCGCAAGCTGCTTGGTGACTTCGGTCTTGCCGACACCGGTCGGGCCGGTAAACAGGAACGAGCCGATCGGCTTCTCCTGGTCGGCGAGGCCTGAGCGGGCCATCTTGATCGCAGTGGCCAGGCTTTCGATCGCCGGGTCCTGCCCGAACACCACCATCTTCAGGTTCCGCTCGAGGTTGCGGAGCACCTCGACGTCGCTGGTGGAAACCGACTTCGGCGGGATGCGGGCGATCTTCGCGACGATGGCCTCGATGTCCTGCACGCCGATCGTCTTGCGGCGGTTTCGGGACGGCTGCAGCTGTCGGTTCGCGCCGGCCTCGTCGATCAGGTCGATCGCCTTATCCGGAAGGAAACGGTCGGTGATGTAGCGGTCCGCGAGTTCCGCCGCGGCCCGCAGCGCCGGACGCGTGAAGCGCACGTTGTGATGGGCTTCGAAACGCGACTTCAGGCCCGACAGGATCTGGAAGGTCTCGTCGACCGACGGCTCCGGCACGTCGATCTTCTGGAAACGCCGCGCCAGCGCACGGTCCTTCTCGAAAATGCCCCGGTATTCCTGGTAGGTGGTGGACCCGATGCACTTCAGCTCGCCGCTGGCGAGCATCGGCTTGATCAGGTTGGAGGCGTCCATCACCCCGCCCGAAGCGGCGCCGGCACCAATGATGGTGTGAATCTCGTCGATGAACAGCACGGCGCCGGGCTGGCGCTTCAACTGGGCAAGCACCCCTTTCAGACGCTTCTCGAAATCGCCTCGGTACTTGGTGCCGGCCACCAGCGCGCCCAGGTCGAGCGCGTAGACTGTTGCCTTCTCGATCGCCTCCGGCACCTCGTGGTCGACGATGCGCTTGGCCAGACCTTCGGCGATCGCGGTCTTTCCAACGCCGGCCTCGCCGACCAGCAGCGGATTGTTCTTCCGCCTCCGGCAAAGAATCTGGATGGTCCGCTCGATTTCGTGCTCGCGCCCGATCAGCGGGTCGATCTCGTCCCGGGCCGCTCGCGCGTTCAGGTTGGTCGCATACAGCGTGAGCGCGTTCTGCTTCGGCTCCCCTTCCTCCCCGGAAGCTCCCCCCGGCCCGGCGGATTCGCCGGCACCCGGCTGGCCCTGCGCGGGATCCTCGTCGGCCACCTTCGAAATCCCGTGCGAGATGTAGTTGACCACGTCGAGGCGCTGGATGTCCTGTTGGGCGAGCAGGTGCAGCGCGTGGCTGTCCTGTTCCCCGAACAGCGCGACCAGCACGTTCGCGCCGCTGACCTCCTTGCGACCGCTGGACTGCACGTGGAACACCGCGCGCTGCAATACCCGTTGGAAACCCAGCGTGGGTTGCGTTTCGCGCCCGTCCCGCGGCGGAATCCGCGGCGTGTTCGCATCCAGCCAGGTGTCGAGTTCGGTCCGGATCCGCTCCAGATCCGCACCGCAGGCCCGCAGCACGGTCGCGGCGCTGGGGTTGGAGATCAGTGCGAGCAGGAGGTGTTCGACGGTCACGAATTCGTGCCGCTTCTCCCGGGCATCCTTGAACACCAGGTTCAGACTGAATTCGAGTTCGCGGTCGAGCATGGGATCAGGCCTCCTCCATCGAGCAGAGCAGCGGGTGCTTGTGATGCCGGGCGTACTCGTTCACCTGGGCCACCTTGGTTTCGGCGACGTCGCGGCTGAAAATGCCGCAGACCCCTTTGCCACGGGTATGCACGTGCAGCATGATGCGCGTGGCCTTCTCCCGGTCCATCCCGAAGAACGTCTCCAGGACCTCCACCACGAACTCCATCGGCGTGTAGTCGTCGTTCATCAATACCACCTTGAACCTCCGCGGCGGCTTGAGTTCCGGACGGGCCTCGTCGACGGCGATCGATTCGTCCCGGGTTGGCCTGTGCTTCGAGTCACTCATGAGTCGCTTTCGGCGTTTCCGACATCCTGACCTGCATCTTCATCGAGTCCCGGGGGCCGGGCCAAAATACCGCAGTAGGCATCCCCCTTAACCACCCATGTGTTCGACCACTGCCGCGCCGAAGCCGGAGCAGGAGACGGGTTCGACACCGTCGAGCAGCCGCGCGAAATCATAGGTGACGGTGCGCGCGCTGATCGCGCCGGACATGCCTTCCACGACCAGATCGGCCGCCTCGATCCAACCCATGTGCCGCAGCATCATCTCCGCAGACAGGATCAGCGAGCCGGGGTTCACCTTGTCCTGCCCGGCGTAGCGCGGCGCGGTTCCGTGGGTGGCCTCGAACATTGCCACCGTGTCGGACAGGTTCGCGCCGGGCGCGATACCGATACCGCCGACCTGCGCAGCCAGCGCGTCCGAGATGTAGTCGCCGTTCAGGTTGAGCGTCGCGATCACGTCGTACTCTGCGGGGCGCAGCAGGATCTGCTGCAGGAACGCGTCGGCGATCACGTCCTTGATCACGATTTCGCGCCCGGTGCGCGGGTTTTCGAAGCTGCACCAGGGTCCGCCGTCGATCTCTTCGGCGCCGAACTCTTCCTGCGCCAGTTCGTAGCCCCAGTTCTTGAAGGCGCCTTCGGTGAATTTCATGATATTGCCCTTGTGCACCAGCGTGACCGAAGCCCGGTCGTTGTCGATCGCGTACTGGATCGCCTTGCGAACGAGGCGCCTGGTGCCCTCGCTGGAGACCGGCTTCACCCCCAGCCCGGCGGTGTTCGGGAATCGGATCTTGGTGACCCCCATTTCGTTCTGCAGGAAGTCGATCACCTTGCGGACTTCATCGCTGCCCGCTTCCCATTCGATTCCGGCGTAGATGTCCTCGGAATTCTCCCGGAAAATCACCATGTCGGTCTTTTCGGGCTCCTTCAACGGACTCGGGGTGCCGGCGTAGTAGCGCACCGGGCGCAGACAGACGTACAGATCGAGCTGCTGGCGCAGCGCCACGTTCAGCGAGCGGATTCCTCCGCCCACCGGCGTGGTCAGCGGGCCCTTGATGGACACGACGAATTCGCGAACTGCGTCAAGGGTCTCCGCCGGCAGCCAGGTGTTGGCCCCGTATACGCTGTTCGCCTTCTCCCCGGCGTAGATTTCCATCCAGGCGATGCTGCGCTTGCCGCCATAGGCCTTCTCGACCGCGGCATCGATCACGCTGCGCATCACCGGCGTGATGTCGACGCCGATCCCGTCGCCCTCGATGAAGGGGATGATCGGGCGATCGGGCACCTGCATCGTGCCATCGCTGGCAACGCCAATCCGTTCAGCGTCGGAAGGAATCTTGATGTGTTCGTAGGCCATGGCTGCTCCAGGGGTCGCGAGTGGGATGATCGGCCGGATTATAGTAACGATGATGGCGATACACGGCACCCCGACGGCGCGTGCCGGTCGCGCTATCATGCGCGGCATGAGTGTATCGTTTCCATCCGCCGCCCCGCGCAGGCCATGACCGACCGGCTGCGCTGCCACGTCACCGTCGCCGCGGTGATCGCCGATGCCGGACGCTATCTGTTCGTGGAAGAACGGATTCAGGGACGGCGCGTGCTGAACCAGCCGGCCGGCCATCTCGAGGCGGGCGAGGACCTTCTGCAGGCCATCGTGCGGGAGGTTCGCGAGGAAACGGGCCTGGATTTCCTGCCCGAATCGTGGCTCGGCTGTGACCTGCTGCGGCTTCCCGATGACGCGGTGACCCTGCGCATTGCGTTCACCGGCGAGACCCGGCCGCTGGCCGTGCCCATTGCGAGAGACCCGGTGATCGTCGCCACACACTGGCTCACGCCGGCCGAGGCGGTCGCGCGGTACTCGCTGCGCAGCCCCCTGGTGCAGCGATCCCTCCAGCGCTTCGAGGCTGGCGTACGGCTGCCTCTGGAGAGCCTTGGCGGGCTCGTGCCCGACCGGGCATGACCCGGGCGCCGAAAGTCATGCTGGGCCTGTCCGGCGGCGTCGATTCGGCGCTCGCGGGGGCACGCCTGATCGAGGCCGGCTACCGCGTCGAAGGCCTGTTCATGAAGAACTGGGAGGACGACGACGAACCCGGCTACTGCGCGGCCGAGGCCGACCTGGCGATGGCCCGGGAGGTCGCTGACACCCTCGGGATCCCACTGCACAAGGCGAATTACGCGGCCGACTACTGGCAGCGGGTGTTCGCGCAGTTTCTTGCCGAGTACGAGGCGGGCCGGACGCCAAACCCCGACATTCTGTGCAACCGCGAAATCAAGTTTCCCGCACTCGTGGATCACGCCCGCAGGTTGGGCGCCGAACACGTCGCCACCGGCCACTACGCCGAGGTCCGGCACGACCCCGACGCATCCAGCCTGCTTCGCGCGGCCGACGCCGAAAAGGACCAGACCTATTTCCTCTGCCGCATCACCCAGGACCAGCTCCGCCCCGCGCTCTTCCCGCTCGGCCCGCTGCTGAAGAGCGAGGTCCGCCGCGAAGCGCAGGCGCTCGGGCTCCCCAACTTTGCGCGCAAGGACAGTACCGGCATCTGTTTTATCGGTGAGCGGCGGTTCCGGGACTTCCTCGCGCGCTACCTGCGCGCAGCCGAGGGGGAAATCCGAACTCCCGAAGGCCAACTGCTGGGCACCCACCTGGGCCTGATGTTCTACACGCTGGGGCAGCGGCAGGGACTGGGCATCGGCGGCGTCGCGGGAAGCGGGGAATCCCCCTGGTACGTGGTGGACAAGGACACGGCGCGCAACCGGCTGATCGTCGCGCAGGGCGCGGATCACCCCCTGCTGCAGAGCCGCGCGTTGACCACCGAGGCGCCACACTGGATCCGGCGCCCGGCAACCGCCGGCGCGACGCTGCTGGCCCGGATCCGGCATCGTCAGCCGTTGCAGCTGGCGCGCATCACCGGCGGAGACAGCGCTTCCCTGGAAGTCAGTTTCGATGTGCCGCAGAGAGCGGTCACGCCCGGACAGTCGATCGTGTTCTACGATGGCCGGGAATGCCTCGGCGGGGCGGTGATCGCCACCCGATCACGCGAGCCGGCGAATCCAGTTCCGGTATAGTATTGCCCCGATTGACCCCGCCCCCAACTGCGAGACACGCGACCCTTGGAGCGCAGCGACTACAACCGGGCCCTCGCCCTTGCGGCCATCTTCCAGACTGCCTTGCTGGTGAAGGATCTCGCGTGGCGTGGTCACTGCGACGATCACGAGTTCGAGATCATGATCGGCAGCCTGTTCGCCTTCGACGTGGAAACACCGCCTGAGATTTATCGCGGCGAGGCCAACCTGCGCGCCGGGCTGGAGCGCATCGAGGTGCAGCTGAAATCCGGCGGCAAGCCCCCGGACATGGAGATCACCCGTTACGCGATCGGGCTGATCTTCCTGGAGCGCAAGCTGCAGGCGCGCTCCGACATGCTGGCCGCGCTCGGTGACGGCCTGAAGGCGGCAGAACGACAGGTCGAATATTTCGATCTGTCTCACGAGAGCGTGATCGCCCGCCTCGCCGAGGTGTACCAGGAAACGATTTCCCGACTTGGCCCGCGCATCATCGTGCAGGGCGAGCAGACCCATCTCTCGAACCCGAATGTTGCGGCACGTATACGGGCCACGCTGCTGGCCGGCATCCGCGCCGCCGTGCTCTGGCGCCAGGCCGGAGGTTCACGCTGGAAACTGCTGTTCGGGCGCAACCGTCTGATCCAGGAAGCGCGCGATCTGCTGCACCGACTCAACACCTGACCCCCAGGACCGACATCATGACCGCACCCAACGAAAAGCCCATCCGCACCCTGAAGGCCGGCGGCCGCGAGTGCGACATCGTTTCCATCACCGAGGACAGCCGGGCCGCGAGCCTCCCCTATTCCCTGAAAATCCTGCTGGAAAACCTGCTCCGGTTCGAAGACGGACGCACGGTGCGCGCTGCCGATATCGAGGCCTTGCTGGACTGGGATCCGCAGGCCGAGCCCTCGCAGGAGATCGCTTTCCGGCCAGCCCGCGTGCTGCTGCAGGATTTCACCGGTGTGCCCGCGGTGGTCGATCTGGCGGCGATGCGCGACGCGATGGTCGCGCTGGGCGGCGACCCGGCGAAGATCAACCCGATGCAGCCCGCCGAGCTGGTGATCGATCACTCGGTGCAGGTGGACGCCTACGGCAACGTGAACGCGCTGCAGCTCAATGCCGAGCTCGAATATTCCCGCAACCGCGAACGCTACAGCTTCCTGAAGTGGGGACAGCAGGCATTCTCCACCTTCAAGGTGGTACCCCCGGATACCGGCATCGTTCACCAGGTGAACCTTGAATTCCTTGCGCGCACGGTATTCGTTGAAGAGGGCCCGAACGGGCGCTGTGTCGCGTATCCGGACACACTGGTCGGCACGGACTCGCACACGACGATGATCAACGGCCTCGGCGTGCTCGGCTGGGGGGTTGGGGGAATCGAGGCCGAGGCAGCCATGCTCGGCCAGCCGATCTCGATGCTGATCCCACAGGTCGTGGGATTCAGACTCTCCGGTCGTCTATCCGAGGGAGCGACCGCGACCGACCTCGTGCTGGTGATCGTCGAGATGCTGCGCAAGCACGGAGTCGTCGGCAAATTCGTCGAGTTCTTCGGCGACGGACTCGCGCATCTGCCGCTGGCCGACCGCGCGACCATCGCGAACATGGCCCCCGAGTACGGGGCGACCTGCGGCATCTTCCCGATCGACGACGAGACCCTGGAATACCTCCGGCTCACCGGCCGCGACGCTGGCCAGATCGAACTGGTCGAGGCCTACGCCCGGGCGCAGGGCCTGTGGCGCGAAGACGGTGCCCCGCAGGCGCGCTACACGGACGTGCTGGAACTCGATCTCGGCACCGTCGAACCCAGCCTGGCCGGACCGCGCCGGCCGCAGGACCGCCTGCGCCTGAGCGAGGTCGGCACCCGCGTGTCGGGGATGATCGACACCATCCTGAAGGAGCGAGCGAGCGCGACCTTCGAGCCATCCGAGGCAGAGCGCTTCGAGGCCGAGGGTGGCCACACCGCGGTCGGCGTGGAAAACCAGGCGACCGCCACCACGCGTCGCACGAAGGTCCATATGAACGGCGAGGAGTTCACGCTCGACCACGGCGACATCGTGATCGCGGCGATCACCTCCTGCACCAACACCTCCAACCCATCGGTGATGCTGGGCGCCGGTCTGGTCGCGCGCAAGGCACGGGAACGCGGCCTGAAAGTGAAGCCCTGGGTGAAGACCTCGCTGGCGCCGGGGTCCAAGGTCGTCACCGAATATCTGGAGCACTCCGGACTGCTGAACGATCTCGAGGCGCTCGGGTTTCACGTGGTCGGCTACGGCTGCACCACGTGCATCGGCAACTCCGGCCCGCTGCCGGAACCCATCAGCGAAGCGGTGCTGAAGGACGACCTGATCGTCAGCTCGGTGCTCTCCGGAAACCGAAATTTCGAGGGGCGCATCCACTCCGAGGTGCGCATGAACTTCCTGGCCTCACCTCCGCTCGTGGTCGCCTACGCGCTGGCCGGCACCATGGCGATCGATCTGCACAACGACCCGATCGGGGAAGACGCGCTCGGCAAACCCGTGCACCTGCGCGACATCTGGCCGAGCAACGCGGAGATCCAGGCCGCGGTCACCGGCAGCGTGAATGCGAAGAGTTTCCGCACCACCTACGAAGACGTGTACCGGGGCGAGGACCGCTGGATGCGCCTGACCGCACCCGAGGGTGACCGCTTCGAATGGAAGGACGATTCGACCTACGTGCGCAATCCGCCCTACTTCGAAGGCATGACCATGGAACCGGCGCCGCTGACCCGCATCAAGGGCGCGCGCGTGCTGGCCCTGCTCGGCGACTCGGTGACCACCGACCACATCTCGCCCGCCGGGTCGATCCGCCCGGACAGCCCGGCAGGCCGGTACCTGTCGAGCAAGGGCGTAAAGCCCGCGGACTTCAATTCCTACGGTTCACGTCGTGGCAACCACGAAGTGATGATGCGGGGAACCTTCGCGAACGTGCGTTTGCGCAACCTACTCGCCCCTGGCACCGAGGGCGGCGTGACCCTGCATCTGCCGGATGGCGAAGAGATGCCGATCTATGACGCAGCGATGCGCTACCAGGAGGAAGGAGTGCCGCTGGTGGTAATCGCCGGAAAGGAATACGGCACCGGGTCCTCGCGGGACTGGGCGGCCAAGGGGACCCTGCTCCTGGGCGTGAAAGCCGTGATCGTCGAGAGTTTCGAGCGCATCCACCGCTCGAATCTCGTGGGCATGGGTGTATTGCCGCTGACCTTCCTGCCCGGAGAGAACGCCGCTTCGCTGGGGCTGACCGGACGCGAGATCTACAGCATCGAGGGTCTCGACGAGGGCAACGCTTCGCACGTGACGGTGCGCGCGATGCGCGACGACGGATCGGTGACCGAGTTCCAGGCGAAAGTCCGGCTGGACACCCCGCAGGAGGTCGACTACTTCCGCCACGGGGGCATCCTGCCGTACGTACTTCGCCAGCTTGCGGCCTGAGCGTGAACGGGCCGTCCGGCACGGTCCGGATCGGATGTTTTTGCTCGACAAGGATGCAGGCGGCCAGCCTCTGGCCCCTGGGGACGCCCCGACGCCCGATCGGCGAGAGGGCTTCGTGATCATCACGGGTTAGGGACTTGGGGAGAAGGTTGCACGATGAAAGAATGGGCGCGTTTTGCAACCCTTGCAGCGGCGTTGGCCACCCTCCTGACCGCTTGTGGCGGGGGCGGCCCAGGCGAGCCACCTGCCGGACCACCGCCATCGGTTACCGTCATTCAACTCGAGACCGAGCCGGTGACCGAGACGCGGGAATACATAGGCCGCGTGACTGCCGCCGAGCGGGTCGATCTGCGCGCACGCGTGCAGGGGTTCCTGCAGGAAGTCACATTCACCGAGGGTCGCCGTGTCGAAGCGGGCGATCTTTTGTTCCGGATCGAACCCGACGCCTACCAGGCCGCGGTTGCCCAGCGCCAGGCCGACGTCGAAAGGGCACGGGCGGAAGCCACCAATGCCGAGGCACAGCTGCGTCGGGCCGAGGAATTGTTGCGAACCAACGACATCTCGCGAGCGCGCGCCGACGAACTGCGCGCCGCGGCAACCGTAACCGCTGCCGGCATCTCACAGGCGGAGGCGGCGCTGAAAGCGGCACAGCTGAACCTCGACTACACCCAGATCCACGCACCGATCTCCGGACGAATCGGACTCTCCCGGTACACCGTGGGCAACCTGATCGGCCCCGAATCCGGGGTGCTCGCAACCCTCGTGCAGCACGACCCGATTTTCGTCCAGTTCCCGATGACCCAAAGTGAACTCCTCGCTCACCGCCGGGAAGCCCAGGACCTGGGCGAAGATGCGTCGACCGCTATGATTCAGTTGCAGCTCGCCGATGGGAGTCGGTACGAACACGAAGGCCGGCTCGACTTCATCGATGTGACCGTCGATCCGGGTACCGACACGGTGCTGTTGCGGTCCCGGCTTGCGAACCCGGACGGCCTGCTTGTGCCAGGGCAGTTCGTCGCCGTGGTCGTCCGGAGCGGCGAGCCCGAGATGGGTCTGCTTGTCCCGCAATCGGCGCTGCAGATGGATCAGCTGGGCCTTTCCGTGCTGGTGCTGGACCAGGAAGACCGCGTACAGGTTCGCCGAATCATTGCTGGCCAGCAGGTGGGGGCGCGCGTGGTGGCCCGCTCCGGGCTGGCGCCCGGAGACCGGGTTGTCGTCGAGGGCGTGCAGAAGGTGCGGCCCGGTCAGGCCGTAACCGCGACACCCTGGCAACCCCCGAGCCGGGACTGACAGGCCGTGTTCTCCCACATCTTCATCGACCGGCCCCGGCTGGCTATCGTGATCTCGGTGGTGATTACGCTTGCGGGCCTGATCGCACTTACCCGCCTGCCCGTCGCTCAATTCCCGGACATCGTGCCGCCGCAGGTGCAGGTCAGCGGCTTCTATCCGGGTGCAAGTGCCGATGTGGTCGAGGCGACGATCGCCCAGCCTGTCGAAGGCAAGGTGAACGGCGTGGACAACATGCTGTACATGAAGTCCAGTTCCACCAACACCGGCGCCTATACGCTGACGGTGACGTTTGCCCTGGGTACCGACCCGGATATCAACACGGTCAACGTGCAGAACCGGGTCGCACTGGCCGAGGCCCAGCTACCCGAGGAGGTCAAACGGCAGGGCCTGACCGTGCGCAAGAGGTCCTCCGCGTTGCTCCAGGTCCTCGCGCTGCACGCGCCGGGTGGCAGCTACGACAATTTGTTTCTGAGTAATTACGCGACGATCAACCTGGTCGACACGCTTGCGCGCGTTCCAGGTGTTGGCGAGGTGTCGCTGTTCGGGGGGCAGGACTACAGCATGCGGATCTGGCTGAGCTCCGAGCGCCTGACCGCGTTGGGGCTGACGCCGGCGGACGTGGTTCAGGCCATCCGTGCGCAGAACGTGCAGGCGGCAGTCGGCCGCATTGGCGCGCAGCCGATGTTCGACGACGCGCAGTTCCAGATCACCTTGCAGACGCGCGGACGCCTCTCCGAGATCGAGGAGTTCGAGAGGATCGTCGTGCGTGCGAACCCCGACGGCTCGACGGTCCGTGTGCGCGACCTCGGTCGAGTCGAACTCGGCGCCAGGACCGCCGATGCGCAGGCACGCCTGGACGGAGCCCCCACCGCCGGCATCGCGATCTACCAGGCTCCGGGCGCAAACGCACTGGCCGTGGCGGAAGGCGTGCGCGGGGCGATGGAGCAGCTTGCGGAGCGATTCCCGGACGACATGGATTACCGAGTCGTTTACGACACCTCCGAGTTCGTGAGCGCAAGCCTGGAAAAGGTAGTGCACACGCTGTTCGAGGCATTCGTACTGGTGGTTCTCGTGGTATTCCTGTTCCTGGGCAGCCTGCGCGCGACCCTGATCCCGATGATCGCAGTGCCGGTGGCCCTGATCGGCAGCTTTGCCTTCCTGCTGATGCTCGGCTTCACGGTAAACACCATCTCCCTGCTTGCGGTCGTGCTCGCGATCGGCATCGTGGTCGACGACGCAATCGTGGTGGTCGAGAACATCGAGCGCATCATGGAAGAGGAAGGGCTCGGGCCGCGCGAAGCGGCGAAGAAGGCGATGACCCAGATCACTGGCCCCATCCTCGCGATCACGTTGGTGCTACTGTCGGTGTTCGTGCCCGTCGCGTTCATCCCCGGGATCACCGGACAGATGTTCCAGCAGTTCGCCGCGGTGATTGCGTTCGCGATGCTGATCTCGGCCGTGAACGCGCTTACGCTCTCCCCTGCCCTCAGTGCGCTGCTTCTGAAGCCGGGGCAACACCGGCGCGGACCGATGCGCTATGTACTGGGCGGCATCGACCGCGTGCGTGACGGCTATGCGTTTGTCGTCGCCCGCCTGGTGCGTGTTTCCGCGGTAGCGGGCGTGATCCTGCTGGTGCTCGGCTTCGGAACCCTGGGGCTGTTCAAGGCCACACCAACCGGCTTCCTGCCGCAGGAGGACCAGGGCGCGTACATGGCGGAGATCCAGCTGCCGCCCGGCGCGTCACTGAACCGCACGCTGGCGGTGGTCGAGCAGGTGGAAGCGATCGCGGCCGCCGACCCGGCGGTGCAGGACGTGCTTTCGGTGGCCGGTTTCAGCATTCTCGACGGTTCGGTGCAGTCCAACAGCGCCTTCCTCATCGGGCGCCTGAAGCCTTATGCAGAGCGCCGAACCGCCGATCTGAAGGTCGACGCAGTGATCCAACGGCTTGCCGTACAGGGCAACGCAATCCCGGGCGCGCGCGTGATGCCGTTCAACCTGCCGCCGATCGTCGGACTCGGAACCGGCGGCGGTTTCGAATACCAGCTGCAGGACCTGCAGGGACGGGCGCCCGAGGAATTGGCCGCCGCGATGCGCGGGCTGGTGTTCGCCGCGAACCAGCATCCGGATCTGGGGGCGGTCTATTCGACCTGGGCCACCGACACCCCGCAGTTGTTTCTGAACATCGACCGCGACAAGGCCGAGGCGCTGGGTGTGCGGATCGGCGACGTGTTTGCCGCGTTACAGGCCACGTTGGGCGGGGCCTACGTGAACGACTTCAACCGCTTCGGCCGGGTCTGGCAGGTCAACGTGCAGGGCGACGTCGAAGACCGTGCGCGGGTTGACGACATCTACCGGATCCACGTGCGCAACCGCGACGGCGACATGGTCTCCCTGCGCGCATTGATGGACATCGACCTCATTCTCGGCCCGCAGTCGCTGCAGCGCTACAACAACTACCGCAGCGTGACCGTCAGCGGCGGACCAGCACCCGGCCGCAGTAGTGGGGATGCGCTCAGCGCAATGGAGGAAATCTCCGCAGAAACGCTTCCCGCCGGTTTCGGCTTCGAGTGGACCGGGACCGCGTTGCAGGAGAAGCAAGCCGGGGGCCAGACTGTCATTGTGCTCGCGCTGGCCGTGCTGTTCGCCTACCTGTTTCTGGTCGCTCTGTACGAAAGCTGGTCGATGCCCGCAGCGGTGCTGCTGTCGGTGGTCGTCGCCGTTCTCGGCGCGATGGTCGCGCTCTGGGTCACGGGCCTGTCCAACGACCTCTATGCCCAGATCGGCATCGTGGTGCTGATTGGACTCGCAGCCAAGAATGCGATCCTGATCGTCGAGTTCTCGATGCAGGAGCGCAGAAACGGCGTGCCGATCCTCGACGCGGCCACCAACGGCGCGCGGCTGCGCATCCGGGCGGTGCTGATGACCAGCTTCGCGTTCATCATGGGCCTAGTGCCGCTGATCACCGCCACCGGTGCCGGCGAGGCCAGCCAACGCGGCGTCGGCACCGCGGTCTTCGGCGGCATGCTCGCGGCCGCGATCGTGGGCGTGTTCCTGATCCCGATGCTCTACGTGCTGTTCCAGCGGTTGCGCGAGCGCATCCACGGCACCGCTCCGACCCAAGCGGCGGCAAGGCCACCTTCGACGCCGACCACCTGAACCGTCTTGCGGCTCACGCGCTCCCTCGCTTGCACGGGAGGGCTGGGGAGGCGGGAAGTCCGCCACCCAACCCAGCACCGCAGTCACCACACGCCGCTCTCAGCGCGGGCCGGTAAGACGCGCCGGGTCCAGCAGCTCCACCAGCCGGTCGCGCCCGATCCCGGTCTCCTCGGCGGCCACGTCGAGTATCGACCGGCCGGATTCGTAGGCCATCTTCGCGATCCGGGCCCCGGCCTCGTAGCCGATCTCCGCGTTCAACGCCGTGACCAGAATCGGATTACGTTCCAGCGCCTCCGAAAGCCTGGCCTCGTTCACGCTGAATCCTGCGATCGCCCGATCGGCAAGGTGTTGCATGGCGTCGCTGAGGATCTGAATCTGGGTCAGCAGATTGTCCGCGATCAGCGGCAGCATCACGTTGAGTTGAAAACTGCCCGACTGCGCCGCGAGGCTGATCGCGGTATCGAGACCGGTCACCTGCACGCAGGCCATCATCACCGCTTCGGGAATCACCGGATTCACCTTCCCAGGCATGATCGAACTGCCTGGCTGCAGCGCCGGGAGTGCGATTTCGGCCAAGCCCGTCAGCGGCCCGGAATTCATCCAGCGCAGATCGTTCGCAATCTTCAGCAGCACGGTGGCAAGGGTGCGAAGCTGACCGGACAGTTCAGCCGCAGTGTCCTGACTCGCCAGTGCGGCGAAGCCATTCGCCTGCCGCACGAACGGCACATCCAGGCGCTGGGACAGACGCCGCGCAACCCGCTCACCAAAACCCTCGGGTGCATTGATGCCGGTGCCCACCGCAGTCCCGCCGATCGCGAGCCTGCGCAGGCGGGGGCGGACGTCATCCAGCCTGGACTCCGCCAACTCCAGCTGGGTGCGCCAGCCGGACAGTTCCTGGTCGAAGCGGATCGGCATCGCGTCCATCAGATGCGTGCGCCCAGTCTTCACCACGGCGGCCAGTTCGCGTTCCCGGCGTGCGATCACCGCGATCAGGTGCCGCAGCGCCGGTTTCAGCCGCTGCTCCAGTTCGATCGCCGCGGACACGTGAATCGCGGTGGGAATCACGTCGTTCGAACTCTGGCTGCGATTCACGTGGTCGTTCGGGTGAACGGAGGTGCCGGCTGCCGTGGCGAGATGTGCGATCACCTCGTTCATGTTCATGTTGGTGCTGGTACCGGAACCCGTCTGATACACGTCAACGGGGAAGGCCTCTTGGTGCTGCCCGAGCGCAATCGCGTCAGCGGCGTCGACAATCGCGGCCGATTGCGCGGCTGTGATGCCGCCCAATCCCAGGTTGACTTCGGCACAGGCGGCCTTGATCTGCGCAAGCGCGCGAAGGAAAGCCTGCGGCAGCGGGCGCCGTGCGATCCGGAAATTGTCCACCGCCCGCTGCGTCTGGGCACCCCAAAGCGCCTTGGCAGGAATCCGGACCGGTCCCATGCTGTCGTGTTCGGTGCGGTGATCGTCTTGGACCATGACTGCGCTCCGACGGGGATGAAGGTCCATTCTATCGTCGGCGTCGCCCCGTTGGAGCGACTCCTGGTCGCTATCGGGCCGTCACGCCACGGAACAACGCCGCTCGCGGCCGGAACCCGCCTGGATCCGCGGTATAATCGCCCGCCCGAAAGCGAACGCCCCCGGAGCCACTGATGACCCTGTCCCCGCTCACCGCCGTCAGTCCGGTTGATGGCCGTTACGCCCGCCATACCGAAGCGCTGCGCGCCCACTTCAGTGAACAGGCACTGATGCAGGCCCGGGTTCGGGTCGAGATCGCGTGGCTGAAGGCGTTGGCCGACGAAGCTGCGATTCCTGAAGTTCCCGCACTGAACCCCGAGGCCGCCGCGTTCCTGGAACGCATCGCGAGCGGTTTCGGCACCCCGGATGCCGAACGCGTGAAGGCGATCGAGGCCACGACGAATCACGACGTCAAGGCGATCGAGTACTACATCAAGGAGCGCATGGCGGAGCATCCCGATCTCGCGGCGCAGATCGAGTTTGTGCATTTCGCCTGCACTTCCGAGGACATCAACAACCTCGCCTACGCGCTGATGGTGCGGGAGGCGCGGGACGCAGTGATGCTTCCGGTGCTGGACGAACTGGTCGGGGCCCTGGCGTCGCTCGCGCGTGACCTGGCCAGCCAGCCGATGCTCGCAAAGACACACGGCCAGCCAGCCTCCCCCACGACGCTTGGCAAGGAACTCGCGAATGTTGTCGCTCGCCTAGAGCGCCAGCGCGCGCAGCTGGAGCGTTCGGCGATCCTCGGCAAGATCAACGGCGCGGTCGGCAACTACAACGCCCACGTGGTCACCTATCCCGAAGTCGACTGGCCGGCCCTGTCGGCCCGGATGATCCAGGGGCTGGGCCTCGAGCCGAATCCCTATACCACGCAGATAGAGCCGCATGATTTCCTCGCCGAAATGTTCCACGCGCTGATGCGCCTGAATACGGTGCTGATCGACATCAGCCGCGACATCTGGGGCTACATTTCCGGCGGCTATTTCCGGCAACGAGTGATTGCGGGCGAGGTCGGCTCGTCGACCATGCCGCACAAGGTCAACCCGATCGACTTCGAAAATGCCGAGGGCAACCTGGGCCTGGCCAACGCCCTGCTCGATCACCTCGCTGGCAAGCTGCCGATCTCGCGCTTCCAACGCGACCTGACCGACTCCACCGTGCTGCGTAACATCGGCGTCGCCTTCGCCTGGTCGTTGATCGCCTACCGTTCGTTCATTCGCGGCCTGGGCAAACTGGACGCCGATCCCGCGCGCATGCAGTCCGACCTGGACGCGAACTGGGAAGTCCTCGCCGAGGCGGTTCAGACCGTAATGCGTCGGCACGGGGTCGAGGCACCGTACGAGAAGCTCAAGGAGCTGACCCGCGGTCAGCGGGTATCCGCCGAGCGCCTGCGGACATTCATCGACGCGCTGGACATTCCGGAGGAAGCCCGGGCGCGCCTTCGCGACCTGACTCCGGCCAGATACGTCGGACTCGCGACGGAGCTCGCCAGCCAGCTCCACGCCGAATCCTGACGTGGCCGGAGCCAACGGCCCGCTGCTGGGCGGCCTGGGCGCCGCTGCGTTCCTGCGCGACTACTGGCAGCAACGCCCGCTGGTGATCCGCCGCGCCATCCCCGATTTCACCAACCCGATCGATGCCGACGAACTCGCCGGCCTCGCCTGCGAACCGGCTGTGCGCTCGCGGATCGTGCTCGGACACCCCGACCGCAGGGACTGGAGCGTCGAATACGGGCCGTTCGACCCGGAGCGCTTCGCGCAACTTCCGGAAACCGCCTGGACCCTGCTGGTCTCCGAGGTCGAGCACTACTGGCCGGACGGCCCCGACTGGCTGCGCCGCTTCGACTTCATCCCCCGCTGGCGCCGCGACGACCTGATGATCTCCTACGCAGTGCGCGACGGGTCGGTCGGCCCGCACATCGATGCCTATGACGTGTTCCTGTTCCAGGCCCAGGGGCGCCGCCGCTGGCAAATCCAGGAGCCGCCACCGAAATCGCCCATCTGCCTTCCGGCCCTGCCGCTCGCGATCCTGAGACGGTTCGAACCGACCTCCGAATGGATTCTGGAACCGGGAGACATGCTGTACCTTCCCCCCGGCATCCCGCATCTGGGCATGGCTCTGGACGACGACTGCATGACCTGGTCGATCGGGTTCCGGGCCCCGGCCTGGCGCGAGGTCGTCGGTGCGTTTCTCGAGGAACGGCTGGAATCGGTAGGCCCGGAGCGCATCGGGGACGCAGGGCGGGAACCGTCGTTGCACCCGCACGAACTCGCTGCCGGCGACCTCACGGCGCTGCGCTGCGGATTGCTCGAACGGCTGCGCACCCAGCCGGCGGAACTCGACCGGTTTCTGGCCGGTTTCCTGAGCCGCCCGCAGCAGGAAGCACCGGCGGACGACGACGAATCCGACGATTCTTCAAAGGCACCTGTTCGCGAACTGGACCCTTCGGCCCGTTACCGCTTCGACCCCGATCTCAAGCGTTATTGGATCCGGAGCGATGCCGGCATCCTGCTGTTCGCCGGGGGGCATTCCCTGGCGGCAGCAGGTCTCACTGCAGCCGACGCCGAGTCGTTCTGTTCCGCCGACATCATCGTGCCCGAAGCCTGGAGGGGTGCCATCCCTGAACTTCTTCCCGTACTCGAAGACCTGCTGGACCTCGATCTGATCGAACCCGATGACTGACTCCTGAAGTGCGGAAACCCGCCCCCGTTTACCCTGGAGCGAACCGGTTGCCGCCGCAGCACGCTAACCCCCTGCCAAACCGCTCCGCCAGGCCGCATTACTCCGCCATTTTCTTGACCGATTTGGCGCCGACGGGGTATGTTTCCGCGGCTACGGGGGCGGCCGCCTCCCCTCGTTCCCAGCCGAGCGAAATTCGTCCGCAGGCCCTACCACCCCGGCGCACGGTTTTGGGGCTGGCGGCGCGCGGATTGCACCAACCCGATGCACCACCGTTCGTCCCGGCGTCTCCGATCGCCACAAGGCCTATCGCGGAAATGGCACGATTGCTGCCTGATGAATAGGCTAACGATTCGTGGGGCAGAGCCGCTTTATCCGGCGCTGTCCCCGTGGTCACGGTCTCCGTGCACACGTGTCCGCTAACGAGCAGGTACCAACGAGGTCCAACGATGAGCTTTCACGCCCTTCCCCCCGCGCAGGGAATGTACGACCCTGCCCTCGAACGAGATTCCTGCGGCGTCGGGTTCGTCTGCCACATCAAGAACGAGAAGAGCCACCGGATCGTTGCGCAGGGGCTCGAACTGCTTGAGCGCCTGCACCACCGCGGCGCGGTCGGTGCCGACCCGAAGGCCGGCGATGGCGCGGGCATCCTGGTGCAGATGCCGGATGCCTTCCTGCGCGCGGTGGTCGACTTCGAACTCCCGCCGGCAGGGCAGTATGGGGTCGGCATGGTCTTCCTGCCGCGCGATGCGGAGCCGCGCGCGGATATGGAGGGCATCATCAATCGCCACATCGAGACCGGCGGTCAGACCGTGCTGGGCTGGCGCGACGTGCCCGTCGACAACAGCGACCTGGGCGAAACGGTGCGCCCGAGCGAGCCGGTGGTGCGCCAGGTCTTCGTCGGCTGCGACCCGGACTGCGCCGACCAGGAAGCCTTCGAACGCAAGCTGTTCGTGATCCGCAAGCGCATGGACAACGAGATCCGTGCCGCCGGTTACGAGAAGACCGCGTACTACGTGACGTCTATGTCGTCGCGCACCCTGAACTACAAGGGCATGCTTCTGGCCTACCAGGTCGGCAACTACTACAAGGATCTGCGCGACGAGCGCTTCACCAGCGCCCTTGCGCTGGTGCACCAGCGTTTCTCGACCAACACCTTCCCGACCTGGGATCTCGCGCAACCCTTCCGGATGATCTGCCACAACGGCGAGATCAACACCCTGCGCGGCAACCTGAACTGGATGGCCGCCCGGCGCCACACCATGCGTTCCGAGGTGCTTGGCGATGACCTCGCTACGATCTGGCCGCTGATCCCCGAAGGGCAGTCGGACTCGGCGTGTTTCGACAATGCACTGGAACTGCTGGTGATGGGCGGTTACTCGCTGGCCCACGCGATGATGCTGCTGATCCCCGAAGCCTGGGGCGGCAACAAATTGATGGACGAGGACCGACGCGCGTTCTACGAGTACCACATGGCGTTGATGGAGCCATGGGACGGACCCGCCGCGGTGGCCTTCACCGATGGCCGCCAGATCGGCGCAACCCTCGACCGCAACGGCCTGCGCCCCGCGCGCTACCTGGTCACCAACGACGACATGGTGATCATGGCCTCCGAGATGGGCGTGCTCGACATCCCCGAGGAGCGCATCATCACCAAGTGGCGCCTGCAGCCCGGCAAGATGCTGCTGATCGACCTCGAAGAGGGCCGGATCATCGACGACACCGAGATCAAGTCGAAGCTGTCGCGGGCCAAGCCCTACGGCGAATGGCTGAAGAAGACCCAGATCCGGCTCGAGGAACTGCCGACCGGCGTCGGCCCGATGGCGCCTGACGACGCCACCCTGCTCGACCTCCAGCAGGCGTTCGGATACACCCAGGAAGACCTGAAATTCCTGCTGACCCCGATGGTCGTCACCGGCCAGGAAGCGGTCGGCTCCATGGGCGCGGACAATCCGCCGTCGGTGCTCTCCAGCCGTCCGAAGCACCTGTCCACGTACTTCAAGCAGAACTTCGCGCAGGTGACCAACCCGCCGATCGACCCGATCCGCGAGGAACTGGTGATGTCGCTGGTCTGCATCATCGGGCCGCGGCCGAACCTGCTGGGCATCGACGAGGCGGGGAACCACTGGCGCCTCGAGACACCCCAGCCGGTGCTGACCAACCAGGACCTGGAGCGGATCCGGCATATCGAATACAACTCGGGCGGTGCGTTCCGCACGCGGACCCTCGACACCGTCTACCCCTCCCCCGAAGGGGCCGAGGGCATGAAGGACGCGCTGGAGCGCCTGTGCAAGGAGGCCGAACAGGCGGTACTCGACGGCTATAACATCCTGATCCTGTCCGATCGCAACACCAACCAGGACTCGATCCCGATCCCGATGCTGCTGGCAACCTCCGCCGTGCACCATCACCTGATCCGCACCGGCCTGCGCACCAGTTCCGGCATCGTGGTCGAAACCGGCGCAGCGCTGGAGGTCCATCACTACGCCACGCTCTCCGGCTATGGTGCCGAGGCGATCAACCCCTACCTCGCCTTCGACACCATCCAGTCGATGCTGCCGCGCTTCCCGGAGCGCCTGACCTTCGAGGAGGCGCAGAAGCGCTACATCAAGGCGGTGGGCAAAGGGCTGCTGAAGGTGATGTCCAAGATGGGCATCTCGACGCTGGAGTCCTACTGCGGGGCACAGATCTTCGACGCCGTTGGCCTGAACAACGCCTTCCTCGAGGAGTATTTCACCGGCACCCAAAGCCGGGTTGGCGGCATCGGGCTGCCCGAGGTCGCAACCGAAGCCGTGCGCTGGCACTCGCTGGCCTTCGGCGGCGAGCACGTGTACCGCCGGCAGCTCGATCCCGGCGGCGACTACGCGTTCCGCCTGCGCGGCGAGGACCACGTCTGGACACCGGATTCGATCTCGAAGCTGCAGCACGCGACCCGGGCGAACGACGCGAAAACCTATGCGGAATATTCCCGCCTGATCAACGAACAGAGCGAACGCCTGCTGACCTTCCGCGGCCTGATGGACTTCCGGTTCGCGGAGAACCCGATTCCGATCGACGAGGTCGAGCCCGCTTCGGAAATCGTGAAGCGTTTCGCCACCGGCGCGATGTCCTTCGGTTCCATCTCCTACGAGGCCCACTCGACACTGGCCAAGGCGATGAACGCGATCGGCGGCAAGTCCAACACCGGCGAGGGTGGCGAGGAGGCGGAACGCTTCCTGCCGCTGCCCGACGGATCGCGCAACCCCGAGCGCTCGGCGATCAAGCAGGTCGCCTCCGGTCGTTTCGGCGTGACCGCCGAGTACCTGGTCAACGCCGACGACATCCAGATCAAGATCGCGCAGGGTGCCAAGCCCGGCGAGGGTGGCCAGCTGCCCGGCCACAAGGTCAACGCGCAGATTGCGCGCGTTCGGCACTCCACGCCGGGGGTCGGCCTGATCTCGCCGCCGCCGCACCACGACATCTACTCGATCGAGGACCTCGCGCAGCTGATCCACGATCTGAAGAACGTGAATCCGAAAGCGCGGATCTCGGTGAAGCTGGTGTCGGAAATCGGCGTCGGCACGGTAGCGGCCGGGGTATCCAAGGCCCACGCGGATCACGTGACCATCGCGGGCTACGACGGTGGCACCGGCGCCAGTCCGCTGACTTCGATCAAGCACGCGGGCAGCCCCTGGGAGATCGGCCTCGCCGAAACCCACCAGACGCTGGTGCTGAATCGCCTCCGCGGGCGCATCGCGGTGCAGGTCGACGGCGGCATGCGCACCGGCCGAGACGTGGTGATCGGTGCATTGCTCGGCGCCGACGAGTTCGGGTTCGCCACCGCGCCGCTGATCGTCGAAGGCTGCATCATGATGCGCAAGTGCCACCTGAACACCTGCCCGGTGGGGGTCGCCACCCAGGATCCCGAACTGCGCAAGCGGTTTACGGGCAAACCGGAGCACGTGATCAACTATTTCTTCTTCGTCGCCGAAGAGGTGCGCCAGTACATGGCCCGCCTCGGCTTCCGCACCCTGAACGAGATGACCGGCCAGTCCGACCGACTGGAAATGCGCCGGGCCATCGACCACTGGAAGGCCCACGGCCTCGACTTTTCGCGCATTCTCGAGAAGCCGAAAGTCGGCCCCGAGGTCGCGCTCTACCAGCGCGAGGCCCAGGATCACGGGCTTGAAAAGGCACTGGACCAGGAACTCATCCGCCAGGCCGAACCCGCGCTGGAGCGCGGCGAGCCGGTACGGATCGAGACGCAGGTGAAAAACTACAACCGCACCGTTGGCGCGATGCTGTCGGGGCGCGTGGCCGAGCGCTACGGCCATGCCGGGCTTCCCGACGACACCATCTACATCAAGGCGAAAGGCACCGGCGGCCAGTCCTGGGGCGCCTGGCTCGCCAAGGGCGTCACGGTGGAACTCGAGGGCGAGGCCAACGACTACGTGGGCAAGGGCCTGTCCGGAGGCCGACTGGTCATCTACCCCCCGAAAGAGGCGGGCATCGCCCGGGCCGAAGAGAACATCATCGTCGGCAACACCGTTCTCTACGGGGCGATCAGCGGGGAATGCTTCTTCCGGGGCGTTGCCGGAGAGCGCTTCTGCGTGCGAAATTCCGGGGCGATCGCAGTGGTCGAGGGCGTCGGGGACCACGGCTGCGAGTACATGACCGGCGGCATCATGGTCTGTCTCGGCCCCACCGGGCGAAATTTCGCGGCGGGAATGTCGGGAGGCGTGGCCTACGTGTACGACTGTGACGGCAGCTTCGAACAGCGCTGCAACCTGGCGATGGTCGAACTGCAGCCCATCCCGGACGAGGACGACGCGCTGGAGGCGCTGGACCATCAGGGCGGCGATCTCGAAACAGCCGGCCTCGTCGATCTGCGCCGCGACATGACCCGGCACGACAAGCTGCGCCTGCGCACCCTGATCGAGCGGCATCTTCACTACACCGATTCCGCCGTCGCGCGGCGCATCCTCGCGAACTGGGAACGGGAGTTCTCCCGTTTCGTGAAGGTGATGCCGATCGATTACCGCCGGGCGCTCGAACAGATGCAAGCGCGGCAAAGCCGTCCGCCGACCCCTCAGCGGGTGCCCAAGGCGACGCAGGCCGTGAAGGAGACCGCGACACATGGGTAAGCCAACCGGATTCATCGAAATCGAGCGCCGCGAGCGGCGCTACGAACCTGTCGCTGACCGGGTCGTTCACTACCGGGAGTTCGTGATCCCGCTGTCCGAGTCGGAAGTGAGCGCACAAGGCGCGCGCTGCATGGATTGCGGCATCCCCTATTGCCACCAGGGCTGCCCGGTGGACAACCTGATTCCGGACTGGAACGACCTTGTGTACCAGGGTGACTGGAAACAGGCGATCGAGACCCTGCACTCGACGAACAACTTCCCCGAGTTCACCGGCCGCATCTGCCCCGCCCCGTGCGAGGCCGCCTGCACGCTGAACATCGACGACAACCCGGTCACGATCAAGACCATCGAATGCGCGATCGTCGACCGCGCGTGGGCCGAGCACTGGATCAAGCCGCAGGTGGCACAGCGACGCACCGGCAAGCGCATCGCGATCGTCGGGTCCGGCCCCGCCGGCCTCGCCTGCGCACAGCAGCTCGCGCGCGCCGGGCACCAGGTGGCGATATTCGAGAAGGCCGACCGGATCGGCGGACTGCTGCGCTACGGAATCCCGGACTTCAAGCTGGGCAAGGAGCTGATCGACCGGCGCATGGCGCAGATGCGCACCGAGGGTGTCGAATTCCACACCAATTCCCACATCGGGGTGGACATCCCAGTCTCCCGGCTGCGCGAGGAGTACCACGCCGTGATCCTGGCCGGCGGCGCGGAAAAACCGCGCGACCTGCCGGTTCCTGGGCGCGAGCTGAACGGCATCCACTACGCGATGGATTTTCTCACCCGCAACAGCAAGCGCGTGCAGGGCCTGTTCGTTCCCGACGAGGAATTCATCAACGCGAGTGGCAAGCACGTGGTGGTGATCGGTGGCGGCGACACCGGCTCCGACTGCATCGGTACTTCGAACCGGCACGGCGCCCGCAGCGTGACCCAGATCGAGATCCTCGACAAGCCGCCTGCCCGCGAGGACAAGGGCCTGACCTGGCCGGAGTGGCCGAACCGGCTGCGCACGTCCAGCTCCCAGGAAGAAGGCTGCGAGCGGATGTGGAACGTCACGACCAAGGGCTTTGTCGATGACGGCGAGGGCAACGTGCGCGCGTTGCGTTACGCGCTGGTGCGCTGGGACCGCGATGAACAGGGGCGCTGGCAGATGTCCGAAGTACCGGGCAGCGAGGGGGAACTGCGCGCGGACCTGGTCCTGCTCGCGATGGGCTTCGTACACCCGGTGCACGAGGGCATGATTTCCGAGTTGCAGGATGCCGAGCAGCTCGAGCTCGACGGCCGCGGAAACGTCAAGGGCGCAACCGAGGGGGCGCAGGCCTACCACACCAGTGTCAACGGACTTTTCGCAGCGGGGGACATGCGCCGGGGTCAGTCTCTGGTCGTGTGGGCGATCCGCGAGGGCCGCCAGTGCGCCCGCGCAGTGGACGAGTGGCTGATGGGGCGTTCCGACCTCCCCCGCTGATCCCCTCGGGGAGCGGGACCTTGCTCCCGCTTTTCGTCGCGGAAGTTGCCGCGCCTGCCGGGGGGCTTGTCCCCTTCCGGAATACAGCGCCCACCCACCGCACTCCGAAGGGCTCAGCTCACCGCCTGCAGGCAGGGCCGCACCGCCCACTCGATCAACTCGGGTCCTGCCTCCTTCCGGTACGCGCCCTCGGTGAGCACGCGCCGCCAGTGCCGTGCCCCCGGTGCGCCGTGAAACAGGCCGAGCGCATGCCGCGTCAGTCGATACAGTGGCACGTCCCTGGAACACACCTCCTCCGCCAGCGCGACGAGATCGTCGATGATCTCCGCATAGCCGGGATCGTCGCGCTCCACGCCGTAGTAAAGCCTGTCCACGCGGCCAAGCTCGAACGGCCGGTGGTAGGCCGCCCGTCCGAGCATCACCCCATCGACCTCCTGCAGATGCGGCAGCCCCGCCTCCGTCCCATCGATGCCGCCGTTGATCACGATGTTCAGGTGACCGAATTCCTGCTTCAGACGATACACTCGCGGGTAATCCAGCGGCGGCACCTCGCGGTTCGCGGCGGGGCTCAGACCCTTCAGCCAGGCCTTGCGCGCGTGCACGATGAAGGTCTTGCAGCCGGCGTCCGCAACCCGAGCGACGAAGCGGTGAAGATCCGCCTCGGAGTCCTGCTCGTCGATCCCGATACGGTGCTTCACCGTTACCGGCACCGACACGACCTTCGCCATCGCTTCCACGCATTCCGCGACCGTGTCGGGCGTCGCCATCAGGCAGGCCCCAAAGGCACCGGACTGCACCCGCTCCGACGGGCATCCGACGTTCAGATTGATCTCGTCGTAGCCAAAATCGGCGCCGATCCGTGCCGCTTCGGCGAGCACCCGCGGGTCTGAGCCACCCAACTGCAGCGCCACCGGGTGCTCCTGGCTGTCAAAACCCAGCAGATGCCTGCGGTCTCCGTACAACACCGCATTCGCGTGGACCATCTCCGTGTACAGCAACGCCCTGCGGGTCAACAGCCGATGAAAGCGGCGACACCAGCGGTCGGTCCAGTCCATCATCGGCGCCACGCTGAAGCGGTGCGACGGCCGGTCTACAAAGGCTTCCGTCATCAGTATCAATCGGACCCGCAAGAACTCCTGCCGCTTATTCTAACGGGAGGGGGTGCAGGCCGCTCCAACTCTGGCAACGGCGGCGGCAGCGGGCAGTGCAGGTCGGCGCAGACCGCGCGGAGCAGTTCGGCCTCCTCGACGGCGATGCGACCGTCGTGGTGCATCGCGGCCAGCAGGGCCTCCAGCAGCAGGGACTTCGCCGTCGGCTGCAGACGGTCCAACCGAGGCAAGGCCCGATCCAGCGTTGCCACCCAGTCCGTTGGCGGTGAGTAGGGCACCTGCGACTGCGGGAACA